>JBCCBY010000291.1:0-3826 GCA_039033795.1 Pseudomonadota bacterium
GATCGCCCTCGATCAGGCGCGTAAGCTCTTATCGAGCGACGAACGAACATGTCTTTTGCCGGATTTGCCGCTTGGGCCCCTTCTGGCTCAGTGTTGCGGTGGACATGTTCGTTTGCTGATCGAATCGTTGGACCCTAAGGACAAAGCGTGGCTGGGGTCCTGCCTAGAGGCCATCGACGCCAATCGCTCTGTCACACTCCGAACATTCCTTGACAATGTCTCTCCCCGAAAGCTCGTGATAGAGGAGGCCCACAAAGGAAAAAACTTCGTTTTTATCGATAAGACTGGCGCTGATCTTTTGTCAAGCCGACCACGTTTGACCGACTGTGCACAGATGATTGAAACACTGAGCCAAGAGCGGCCGCAACTGCGGCTTTATGGAGCTGGCCACGTCGGACGCGCGGCTGCAGACGTCATGCGTCACACTGTATTTGATGTGACGTGCTATGATGATCGTGAGAGCGAACGTATGCTCCTCCCCACTGGTGTTGCCATCATGAACCTACCGGATGCTGACAGTGTTATCGAGTCAGCGCCGCCTCAGTGTCACCACGTTGTGCTCACGCACTCGCATGATCTCGATTACGCCTTGGTTCGCGCGATTCTTCGTCGCGACGATTTTGCGTATCTGGGGTTAATTGGCTCCCTGACGAAACGCTCCCGCTTTGTATCAAGGCTGCGGCAAGAAGGCGTCGATGATTCATCGATTGCGCGCCTCACCTGCCCGATCGGCACGCCTGGCATCGGCAGCAAAAGACCAGAAGCCGTGGCGATCGCCCTGGCTCATGAGCTTTTGGCCAAGATCAGTCCAAGCGATGAGCCGAGGCGAGGATAAGTCCTTTAGTTCGCAAACTGTGCTTCGAAAGCCGTATAACGCTTTTCAAGATCAGCCTGGACCGACGCGCGCGCACTTGTCGAGAGGAACGCTTCGCATGCTGAGGTCTCGAAACCATTTTCGCACGGCGCGGTCAGGAGAGCTCGGTCAAAATCAGCCCAAAGAGATGGACCTTGCAAGAAGCTCACCTCAATGCTGCGTCGCGCGATTGTTTTGAGTTCGCGATAACCAAGCCCGTGTCGGGTCGCCGCCGTCTGATACTCCAGCGTCATATCCGAACGCAAAACACCCTCATCGTCGGTGGAAAGAACAATAGGAACCCCCGCCGCTCGATAGGTTGAGATGGGATGCTCATCACCCACCACACCAAGGATCGCTTCATTGCTCGTCAGGTTGATCTCGACAGCAATACCCTCCGCGGCCATCTTCGCAAGCAGGTCTTCGCTGTCATCCTCAAAGGCGATATCGATACCATGACCGATACGCTCTGCGCCCGCCACAGAGATAGCGGTGGCGATATGATCATCGAGGTCCGCGGTATCAACCAGGCCAAGCCAAAGCTCACCAGCATGGAGCGACAAGCGAACCTCCGGGTACTTGGCTTTGAAGTAGCGCATCATCCGCATATGAAGGGCATAATCTCGAATCGCGATTCGATGATGCTCTGGAGCAAGAATATTCACACCGACGCTGCGCTCTTGTTCCGCCGCCAACATGAAATGCACCATCACCTGGGTAAAGATGAATTCAGGGCTGATCGTCCGCAACACCGCGCCAAGGTGGCGAACCTCAACGGTGCAGCCGAGCATCGCATCCTCGCTGTCACAGCGCAAAATCTCCCGCGCGCCATCAAGAGTCCAAGACAAATCGTAACGCGCGGCCTCCAGGGCCGATTCAAAACCGCCATCGAGGAGTGCTTGTTCGTAGACGGCAAAATCTTCGTCCGTGCCGCCTGCAAGCGGCTCAGTGACACCGAAATCTGCTGGATTAGGGATCACCGTCACCCAGGTAGGCTCGAGATAGCTGACATTCTGTTTGGCGGCTGTTTCCATCTGCCACGCAAAAACGCGATCAGGAAAGGTGCTGGAGACGGCATCAAACCGTTCAAACGTCGAGAAAAAGTGATCCGCACCAGATCGCGGCGACCCTGGTGAGATGGACGACATATTCCGCATAGAGAATGCGTCAATCATGCGGTTGCGGAGTGGTTCGTCGCCCATCACGAGCGATGCATGAATGGCCTCCACGCCTTGAAACTCTGCCTGATCACAGAGGATGAGGCGCGTCTCTTCAGCCACGATGCAAATACCACTGTCTTCTTCCGAAGCCCAGTCGAGCATACTCTCCGCATAGACAGCACCGGAGGGGTGGGTGTGCAGATCGCCGCCCTTCGGCATGGCCTTGAGAAACTGCCGAAGAGCGGCAAAGTCATCCAAGGCGTCGTCAAACGCACGCGCTGCCGCTGCTTCATCCGTGGTTGCACCAAATCGGGGGAACTCAAGAGTGCTGCACCCCGATACGATCACCACAACCAGGATGAACGCAGACGACCGAAACAACGCCATGGTCTCACCTACTCGGCTGAAGGAACCTCATCCGCATAGATATCCCAATTGGTGACCAATTCGTCGACCACTGTTGTTCCTGCAAGGTAGAGAGCCTCGAGCGCGGCCTCCATGCCAGAATAGACTTCATTCTCCCGCAGCAAATACTCCGCTGCGGTGAAACCTGGTGGCGGCATGGAGAAATTGCTTCCCGAGCGGAGGACCATCACCCGATCGACATTCACGCGGCCAATCGCGTCGAGATAGGTCAGCGACTGCAGCGTACCCGTGTCTTCCATCGCGGAGGTGACAAACTCGCCCTCACCCTCAGTCCAGAACTTGACCCAATCATTGGCCCAATCGTTCATCATCTCACCGTGCCAAAAGGTCATCGCAGCAACATGGTCACCTTTCATGATCTTCGGCGAGGTGCGGGCCATCTCATGTTCGGTGAATTGCTCCCGCTCAGCGATCAGGCCTTCTGATTCTGGAATCTCAATGTCTTTGGTCAGCTCATAAGCCCAATCGCGGAGACCTTCGTTGAGAACGAAAAGCTCGCCGGTGGGTTCCGGCGGTTCGGTTGCATTGGGACCGTCTGTGCCCCGAGCGAAGTAGCCATACTTCCAATCCTCAGGAATCTCCCGCGGATCAATCTCATGACTGAGGTCACCATCAACCAGGTAATGCGCCCAAGCGGCCGAGCCGATGGTCGCGTCCTCAGGATCGATGCCCGCAATGCCAGCGACCAACCAATAGGCCTGGGACAGATCAAACCGATGGTCGAGGCCGAGCGCCATGATCGATGCGGTGGATTTCATGGTGCCGATGCCGGTGACCATGACGAGAATACCGGTTTCTTCTTCCAAGAAGAGATCGTGATGGGAATGCGGGAAAGGAATTTGCACGTTGAGGTTCCGGCGCTCTTTCCACAGCTGGAACTCACCAGCGAGGTCGCCTTCGTCCTCGCCAATCTCAAACATCGTCACGACCACGGCTTTGACCGGGATCGGATCAGAGCAAGCATAGCCCGGCTGGCAATCATTGGGGTCGACGACGACCTCCGGCGCCATGGCGGCCTCGGTGCTAACAGGCTCAGCGCCGCAAGCGGCCAAACCGGTAACAGCCAGCAAACCCAGAGCGACGCGGCGAAGGAACATGGAGGCGGGACGGCGGGGGGCGTTGTTCATTCTCTCTCCCTTGGAACGTGGAAGGCCGCCCCCTCGCACAATAGCAAGCAGGCGGCCCCTTCAGCTTAGACGATGATTCTTAGAACTTATAGATAATCGACCCTTGCACGTGCCGTGGCAATTCAGGCAGCACAATTGTTGAGCCAAAGAGCTCTGTGAAGTTGGCGCGAAAATACTCTTCGTTGGTCAAGTTTTTGATATTAACACGGAACAACCAATTTTCAGTCTCAAACGACGCACCTACGTCAACCAACGTATAC
>JBCCBY010000292.1:0-3742 GCA_039033795.1 Pseudomonadota bacterium
CCCTTGGGAGTATGAGGAAGCACAGCATGCAGCGTTTCGCGGTGAAGAGCCGGGCGGTGTCTTGCCTCCATCGCAGCCCCTTCTTCACGGCGCAAGGCGCAAACCCGGTAGCAGCGGCAGCTACGATTTGTTCAAGAGGCTCGATTTGGTCTCCGATCCTTATGCCGATCATCACCGAATTGACGGCAAGCCGGTCGTGCCCTTTACCTTCGTCTGCGAGCTGATGGCGGAAGCAGCGTTAAGCGGAAGTCCAGGTAAAACCGTTGCTGCCCTGACGGATGTCAGCCTTTTTAAGGGTATCATCCTCGACAACGAAAAGCTTGATCTTGAAGCCCGCGTCAAGCCAGTGAATGGCCATGCCGATGTCGAGCTTTGGACGGTGGGCGAGACCCCCAAGCCCGCCTACCGTTCTCGCGTGATCTTTAATGGCGTCCCAGACGCGCGCATTGTGCCATTGTCCGGTGCCACCACCGAGAACGGCCCGTCAATCCAAAGTGCCTATCGGGATTGGCTTTTTCATGGTCCTGATCTGCAGACGGTGCGTTCAATCCTGCATCTTGATGAAAGCCGCATCACCGCCTTGGGTGAGGCGAGTGACCCTGGTCACCTTTATCCGCCTGCGAAGGGTGCTGATTGGCTGTTTGATCCCGCCATTCTCGATGGGGCGCTGCAGCTAGTGTTGGTGTGGTCGCGAGCGATGCGGAATGAAACCGGTCTTCCAGCTCGTCTGGGCCGTATGGTACGCACAGGGACAGAACCATTGGTGGGTCCTGTGCGGATCGAGATGCATTATCTTTCGTCGGCATCGGATTCGCGCATCCGCTGCGACTTCACGATCTATGATGCAGAAAGCCGCCCACGGATTATCGTACAAGATTTTGAGGCGACGAGCACCAGTCGCCTTAACCGTGTCGGCGGACGCGTGCCGGGGCTCCACCCTGGCTTACGCTCGACGTTGTAAGGGGCGTGTCCATGAGTGAGCCGCTGGATATTGCGATTATCGGTATGGAAGGCCTTTTTGCGAAGGCACCGGATATCGATACCTTCTGGTCCAACATTCTCAACAAGGTCGACGCCGTCACCGAGGCTTCCGATGAGTGGCTTGGTGAACCGCGCCTGCTTGATCCAGATGCCCCTCCCGAGAAGCTCCGTCTTTACACCAATCGAGGCGGGTTTCTCGGTGATCTTTCTCGTTTTGACCCGCGGCCCCATGGCACCATGCCGATCTCTGTTCTGGGCGGTGAAGCCGATCAGTTCCTGGCCCTCGATTGCTCGGCGAAGGTGCTGGAGAACGCGGGCTATGGTGCAGAACGCGATTATGATCGAAGCCGGGTGGGCTGTATCCTTGGTCACGCGATCCACGCCAATCGCGGCAACGTCAACGGTTTTGGCCATGCCCTTGTGATCGACCAAGTCCTCAACGGTCTGGGTGCGGTGTTGCCTGGCATGACCGAAGAGCAACGCGAGGCAGCAGAGGCAATTTTGCGTTCGCAATTGCCCAAGTTCTCGGTGGATACGCTGCCGGCTTTGGTCCCCAACATGATGACCGGGCGCATTTGTAATCGTCTTGATCTGATGGGTCCGAACTATATTCTTGACGGTGCTTGCGCGTCCACAAGCATCGCGCTTCTTGCCGCGGCTGATGAGTTGCGCACGGGGCGGGCCGATATGATGCTCGCGGGCGGTGTTAACACCACCAGTTCGACCCTAGTATATGGTGTCTTTTGCCAGCTGGGTGCCTTGTCGCGTAGTGCCAAGGTGAAGCCCTTTTCATCCGACGCAGACGGAACGCTTCTTGGCGAGGGTCAAGGCATCTTTCTTCTCAAGCGCCTTGATGATGCGTTGCGTGATGATGATCGGATCATCTCGGTTCTTCGGGGTATTGGTATCTCGTCGGATGGTCGGTCGTCCGGCCTCATGGCGCCTTGGCAAAAAGGCGAGGCGCTTGCGATCAAACGAGCGTATGAGCAGTCAGGAACAGACCCCAACACAATTGATCTTTTAGAAGCCCATGGCACTGGTATCCCGCTGGGCGATCGAACAGAGATTGATGCCTTACGCGAGGTCTTCGGGGAACGGACGAAACCGGCGCCGCATATCGCACTTGGCTCCGTTAAGTCAATGATCGGGCACTGCATTCCCGCGGCAGGAGCCGCTTCGTTGGCCAAAGTGTGCAAGGCCATTGGTGAGGGCATTTTACCGCCGACGCTTGTCGATGAGCAGAACCCAGACTTGGGTCTTGAAACGACGTCATTCTATCTCAGCCGCGAGGCGCGACCATGGCTTCGGCGCAAGGACCAGCCGCGCCGGGCTGGTATTGATAGCTTTGGTTTTGGCGGGATCAATTCCCACATTTTGGTTGAGGAGTCTCCACAAGCTCTGCAAACAGACGTTCCCACCTTTGGTGTTCGCCGCCGCGAGCAGCCAGAACTGATTGTCCTGACGGCCGCGACGCGCGATGGGATGATCGATGCGGCGGGACAGTTGGGGCAGCGTATCAATGATGATGTTGATCTCGCGACGCTGGCTGACGAGTGTGCGCTGGCGGACACCGACGGGCCTTGCCGCCTCGGTGTGCTTGCGACGAGTCTTTCCGACCTTGCCAAAAAGCTAACGACGGCGTCGGAGCGGCTTGCCGCGCTGCAAGGTGATGGTTTTGCCTTGTCCAAGCCGGGCGTGTTTTATAGCGAAAAGCCGCTCAACGGAAAAACCGTCTTCATGTTCCCTGGCGAAATGTCTCAGTACCCGAACATGCTGTCCGATCTCGCCATGGCGTCGCCGTCAACAACCGCGTGGTTGTCTCGACTGGAAGGTCTTTATGGTGATGATCGCGAACGTCCGCATCGTCATCTGCTCTTTGGTCCACGCGATGCGGTGAGCCCAGAGGAGGCGGAGGCCACGGACCGCACGCTTGAGCGGGTTGAGGAGGGTTCGGAGGCCGTGTTTTTTGCCGACATGGCCTACCACCGTCTTCTTGATCAGCTTGGTGTCGAAGCCGACATGATGATTGGTCATTCGACGGGTGAAAACGCGGCCTTGATCGCCTCCCAAACGATCGGTTTTGACAAAGACGGTGTGTCCAACTTCATCCGTCAGATGAACAAGATCTTTGTCGATATCGATCAATCGGGCGCCGTGCCTGAGGGCGCGCTTTTAAACATCGGCGCGGCGCCGGACGGTACGGTTGAGGCTGCGCTTGAGCGGCATAGCGATCTTCGCTTGACGATGGACAATTGTCCGAACCAAGCAATTCTCTTCGGTCCTGAACCCGTCATCGAAGAAGCAGCGAAGGAGCTGACAGCCTCTGGCGCTGTGTGCCAGCCCCTGCCGATTGCTTGGGCTTATCACACCGAGCATATCGCGCCGCTCGCCGATCAATTCCATGAGCTTTTTGCGGCCGCGCCTCTCGGTCAACCCCGAGCGGTGCTTTATTCATGTTCCACGGCCGCGCCTTATCCACCGTCCAAAGACGAGGCGATCGCCATCGCCGCCCAACAGTACAAAACGCGGGTTCGCTTCACCGATGCTGTTCGTCGGCTGTATGATGATGGGGCTCGTCTTTTTGTCGAGGTCGGCGCGAGTTCAAGCCTTTCTGGCTTTGTGCGCGACACCCTCACTGGAAAAGACGTGCACGTCGTGTCTTGTGACAATCGGCGCCGACCCTCGCTTGAGAGTCTTCTAAAGGCGCTTGGGCACATGTTTGCGCTGGGCGTGTTCACCAAAACCGAGCGCCTCGCTCGCG
>JBCCBY010000293.1:0-3703 GCA_039033795.1 Pseudomonadota bacterium
CGAGAAAGACCGTCACCGGCACCTTCTGTTTGCGGATTTCGTTGAGGAAAATATCCTGGAGTGGGCGAGGCTTATCCATGGCCTTAGCTTCTCTGTTTATGCTGCATTTTGCAATGCAGCATCTGGTAAAACTTTTTGTCGTCCGTGGGAAGACCCCGTCTGTAACCGCCTTAACCGCGCCAGAAATTACGGTCGATTAGGAGAAACAGCAGCACCAATTCCAGGCGACCCGCAATCATCCCAAGGGCCAAGAGAATGCGCAAAGGTTCAGCAAAATGGACAAAATCAGCGGTCGAGCCCTCAACCAGCAGCAAAAGCGGCCCCGCATTGGTCACAACAGCCACGGCCGTGGCCGCCGCTAGCTCCAGATCATAGCCAAAAAACGCCACGGTCAGCACCAACACCGCCAAAACCATGGTGAAAGCAATGGTGTGGATCCACACCCCAAACTCGTGGATCAAAGGTTGTCCCTGCCCAATCACGCCGCCGGGATGACTAAGTCGCCACAGCTCCTGCCCTGCGCGTCGAAAAGTGATGAGCCAACGCAGGAGCTTGATACCCCCAGCGGTCGAGACGGCTGCACCGCCGATCACTGCAGTTACCAAAACGGGCGTCAGGCCCGGCCGCTCGCCAAGGAAAAAACCATTGGTGGATAAGAGCGAGACTGCGTTGACAATCTGCGCAGGAATTTTGTCCCAATCCCCCGCCCCCGTGCTCACCCAAAGAAGAAAACCGAGCGGTAAAATAAGCAGCAAGAAAGCCTTCGTCTCAGGGTCGGGACCTGATTTCAGCCTTGATGATCCCTGCAACGCGAGCCGGGCGATCACAACAAAGTTCACCGCACTCACGATCATGGTCAGAACAGCGATGGTGATCCCAGCGGGCGCAAGCGCCATCAAACCGCCGGGTGTCGGCATAAACCCGCCCGATGCCATGAGCGACATCGCCAAACCCGCCGACGCGGCGGGCGTCACACCCGAGAGAACAAAGGCGGCAAAACTCATGAGCGTGACACTTGCGTAGACCGGAGCAAACGCCTGGATCGCTGCCGAAAACGCGCGAAGGTAGCTGTCGCGTCGCCCCCGAGCAAAAGGCGGAATCGGCGGCTGAATACCGATGAATTCAGGGCGGACAAAGACAGCGGCAGCTGTGGCGAGGCTCACCAAACCGCCAACCCATTGAAGGCTCGCGCGGTACAGCATCCCGCCTGTTGTTGCGCGCGCTGTGGGCTCAGACAACCAAGCGCCCGTGGTGGTGAGGGCAGACACCGCCTCAAACCAAGCATCCGTGATGCGCAACCCTTGCGCGAGGAACGGAAGGCAAGCGAAAAACGGCACCACTGCCCAGAAGATCAGCAATGCCAGGATGAGTTCGCGAAAACCCGATCGTGTTGATCGAACGGAACGCATGCTCGAACTTAAGATATAGATCACGCCGCCCAAAAAAGCGCTCAGCGCCAGGCCCAAACCAAATGGGGCGACGCTGGCCCCGCCATTCAACGCCAGCATCAGCGGCGCAACACAGGCAGCAGCCATCGAAAAAAGCGCAAAAGAAACAAACTGCAAAACAGGCTGATAGGACATGGAACCTCACCCTTAGGAACGCCAACCATCAGAAATAGTTGATGCCCACACGGAACATTTTCTCGACCTCGCGAACTGCATCGCGCATCGCCAACAGCACCACGCGATCACCGGCCTCCACCACTGTTTCTTTGTTCGGCAAGATAACATCAGCACCACGCACAATCGCGCCAAGAACGATGCCAGCCGGCAGGTTTGCTTTTCCAAGGGGGGTGCCCACCAGACTTGATGTTTCAAGCGCCACGGCATCAACGATCTCAGCCTCACCGCCAAGAATCGTGTAAACTGACTTGATCCGCCCACGTCTTACGTGTTGAAGAATCGTGGAAATGGTCGTCGCACGGGGATCAATAAAACGATCAATCCCGACAGCTTGGCTAAGGGCACCATACTCAGGCTCATTGGTCAGGATCATCGCCCTGCGAGCGCCGCTGCGCTTGCCAATGACGCCAGAGAGCAGATTGATCTGATCACTGTCAGTCAGCGCAACAATAGCCTCCGCCTCTGCTATACCAGCCTCCAGAAGAACATCCTGATCAAGACCCGAGCCGTGAAGCACAATGGTGCGGTTGAGCCTCTCGGCAATGAACGACGCGCGATCCTCTTTTGCTTCGACCAGTCGGATCTTCACCTGACCCAGGCTCTCCAGCTCCTGCGCCACGTCAAGCCCAATATTGCCGCCACCAACCAGCACAATACGCCGTGCTTGACTCTGTTGCTCCGCCATGATGTCGATCGCGCGCTTGATCCGTGTCCGGTCAGCCACGAAAAAGACTTCGTCGCCTGCTTCCAACTGGTCATCAGGCCCTGCACGGAAGAAACTCTCTTCGCGCTGTACACCGAGAATGGTGATATTGAGATCAGGGAACAGTTCCCTCACCTGACGAAGCGGCGTCTCCAGGATTGGGCTGTCCTCGCGAAGGCGAAGACCAACCGCCCACACACGATCATCGGCAAAGCTCTTCACATCAAACGCAGCGGGCGTGGTCAAACGCTGAAGCACGGCGGCTGCCACTTCGCGCTCAGGCGAGATAATGACATCAATCGGAATGTTCTCGCGGCTGAAGACATCAGCATAGCGCGTTTCAAGGTAAGACCGCGCCCGGATCCGCGCAATTTTGGTGGGAACCTTAAAGACCGAATGGGCGATTTGGCAGGCAACGATGTTGACTTCGTCTGAATACGTGACAGCGATCAGCATGTCGGCCTCTTGGCCGCCAGCTTCCATCAACACATCGGGAAAGGAGCCTGACCCGACCACCCCGCGCACATCGAGACGCTCTGTGATCGATCGGATCAATTCCGGCGAGCGATCAATCACCGTCACGTTGGCGTCTTCGTCCGCGAGGCGCTCCGCAATCCCTGTTCCGACGCGGCCAGCGCCGCAAATGATCACACGCATGATGGGCCCGCTTTATCGTCGGTCACTTCGTTCCAAAAGATACACCAAGATCGGTGCAAAAATCATAACGAAACTAAAGATCACGAAGGGGGCGAGACTGATGACCCAAATGAAGGGAAACATCACGTTTGACGGCGGAAGAGCGCCCGCAAAACCGACAACGACATAAAACAACGCCGCGCCAATCAGTGCCACAAACATCGATCCAAGATAAAGGATCATCAGCACAAAACGTGACGTGCGTTGCCGTTGTCTTTGCGTCACGTTCAGTTCTCCACCTTGTTGGTCATGGTAACGATCTCTTCGGCCACAGACGGGTGAAGCGCGCAGGTGGCATCAAACTCCGCCTTGGTCACACCGGCTTTGACAGCAATAGCAATCGCTTGAATGATCTCTGGCGTTTCGTCACCGGCCATGTGACAGCCGAGCACTTTGTCTGTCTTTTGACAGACGATCAGCTTCATGATCACCCGCTCAGGGTTTTGGGCGAGGACGTTTTTCATGGCGCGGAAATCCGCCTTGTAGACATCGACGCTGTATCCTGCCGCACGCGCTTCTTCCGCGGTGTAACCAACGGTTGCGACGGGAGGTTGGGTGAAGACCGCTTTGGGAATCGCGTGGTAATCCATCCGTCGAGGATTGTTCTTGAACTGCGTATCACCAGAAACGGTTTGCAGTCACCATCGAGTAGGTTTCTTCGGCCTGAGTGGGCTCGAAC
>JBCCBY010000294.1:0-3702 GCA_039033795.1 Pseudomonadota bacterium
TGAGGCGTCGCACGTTCATCCCCCACCCAAGCCTCGTCGACCCGGCCAGCATAAAAGACGATGGCGCCCGCGATGCGATCATAGCCATGGCCCAAATCGTCAATGGGATCAGGATAGGTGTACGCGGCCTGCGCGCTCGAACGGTCGCCGACAACGAGGTCAAAATACGCCGCTTCCCCCTTCCATTCACAAAAAGTGGTGCCCGGAACAGGACGCAAAAATTCCCGGCGCACATCGTCGGGCGGGAAGTGGTAAACCGGTGCGCCAGCGGTTTCGCAGACTTTGAGGCCGCGGTTTGTCTCCGCCACGACCTCGCCAGCAAAAACGACCTTAAGGATGGTGCTGACTGCACGCACGTCCGGTGGGCGGGGATAATCCCACACGCTCTCTTGCCCCGGTCCAGGTTGTTCAATGTGGGTCGGCCGCGGCGCCGTTACCCAGCCATCGCGATGGGCTTTAAGTCGTGCACGGAATGCTGGATTTTGGGGGAGCTCAGCCATGACAAGGACATGGCGCGCTGCAGTCCCGAGGAAAGGCCAATAACGTCGCATGATGAAGAAAATGCCGGGGTTCTGTTGCCAGGCCCCCGGCGGCCCCGCCTCGCTCTGATAAGGAACGAGGGCTTTAAAGCGATTTCTTTCGCACTGCGTTACGCAGCGAGAGCGAAACCTTCATCATAGTTGTCGTTTGCAACTAGTTTAAGCGGTCCCATAACGGAGACCATCCGAGCGAAAGCAGAACCTTTACACGTCCGTCGATGCTATTTCGGCCCCGCCGCAAGCCACTTTCTCCAAGGGAAAGTGGCCTCTGGTGGAGCCGCCGGGTACCGCCCCCGGGTCCGGTCCGCTTATTACGAGCGCCTTTTATCGCCATAGATGCCGAAGCATCAGGTGCAGTATATAGGCGCCTTAGGTTGATGAAGATAGACCGGCTGGGCGTCCGATCCTTAAAGACACTTTGTTACGCGATCTGCTGCGGAAAGAGCTTGTGCTGTACCGGTCAACCGCGCATGATGTTCATTCTTTGTTCTCATTAAAAGGGGAAACGCACCCATGATCGGATATGTCACCGTCGGCACCAACAATATGGAGCGTGCGGCGCAATTCTATGATGCGATCGCCGCCGAAATGGGCGTCGGCCGAATGATGGAGGATGACAACTTCATCGCCTGGGCCACGCCAGGCGGTGCGCCGGGTGTGGCAGCGAGCAAACCCTTTGATGGCAAGCCAGCAACGGTGGGTAACGGCACCATGGTGGCCCTGCAGGCGAAGGACAAAGACCAAGTCCACAAGCTCTATGACATCGCCCTGGCCAATGGCGGCACCTGCGAAGGGGAACCAGGGGCGAGGAGTGCGGAGTTTTATGCCGCCTATTTCCGCGACCCGGACGGCAACAAGCTCAATGCCTTTGTGATGGAAGGCTTATAGGCGCCGACAGATGAGGACTTGATCGCAAGTCCTCATCGATCATTCTGACCAAGACGATCAGCGCCGGGCCTTTTCCACCTCGCGCCAAACCCGCATGAAGTTTCCGCCCAAAATGAGCTCAATATCGTCACGATCATAGTTCCGATCGAGCAGCTCTTGCACAAGGTTGGGGATGTCGGAGGCGTCTTTAAGACCCTTGGGCAAGGTGTCGCCCAGACCGTCAAAGTCTGAGCCCAGTCCCACATGGTCAAGACCCACGAGGTCCACGACCCGGTCAATGTGGTCAACCACGTCACTCACGTCCGCGAAGGGAAACGGATTGTCCGCCATCCATTCGTCGGCGAAATCCTCTTGGCTCATCGCCCGGCGGCCAGCACGCTCTTTGTGCTTGGCGTAGGCATCATTACCCTTGGCTTGGTAGGCGTTGGCTTCCTCCGTCAGAAAGGTGGAGCCATAATTGATCAAAAGGACACCGCCATTCTCCGCCAGCGCCAACAACATTTCATCGGACATGTTGCGCTCGAACCCAGGCGTGAAATGGCGGAGCGATGAGTGACTGGCGATCACCGGGGTGCGCGTCGCCTCCATCACGTCAAAAAATGCGTCGTCGGTCACATGGCTGACATCCACCATGATCCCCAGATCGTTCATGGCACTGACCAAAAGATAGCCAAAGGGCGATAACCCGCCCCAGCGGCGCTCCTCATCATAGCTTGAATCGGCGATATGGTTGACCTTGCCATGGGTCAGCGTGATGTATCGGATGCCGCGATCGTAGAAATGCACAAGATTTTCGATGCTGCCCTCAATCGGCGCACCATTTTCCATGCCCAAGGGCAAGGCGATGCGGCCTTGACGGGTGATACGGCGGACATCCCGCACGGATTTGGCGATCTCGAATTTGTCCGGATGCTGATAGGCAATTCCTTCCACAAGCCCGATCAGACGATCCGCCTGGGCCTTCGCACCCCCGCTTTCTTGGTAACGCGGCGCCACATAGATCGACATGAACGGTGCATTGAGGCCCCCCTCCATCGCCTTGTCATAGTCAAAATTCAGCCGCTCGTTGAAAGCGCTGACATCGGCGCCGTGATCGGCCACTTGGTAGGGCACATCGATATGCCCATCGAGAATGATCGTCTCGCGAGCGATCTCTATCGCTTCGGTCGAGGGCCCCTGGGCCAGAGCGACGGAAAGAAAAAAAGCAGCAGCAAACATCAGGATCGTTCCCTCTTGATATCTTTTGGTGATTGTGACGGATGCTGCACCGATCGGCAACGAACGGCGAGCAGTTGCGTCGCCGCCGCCAAGGGAGGAAACTCATGGCGAATCGAAGGATGCTCCATCCATGAACGCTGCGCTCTCACCGCTTGTGCCCTTTGCTGACAATCCCGCCGATGAGGTTTATCTCGACCTTCTTCGGCGCGTGATGACAGACGACATCACCCGCGATGACCGGACAGGCACCGGCACCAAGTCCGTCTTTGGCCATCAAATGCGCTTTGATCTTGCTGATGGGTTCCCGCTTCTTACCACCAAAAGGGTTCACCGAAAGTCGGTGATCCATGAGCTTCTGTGGTTCCTCCGTGGAGAGACCAATGTGAAGAGTTTGCAGGAGGTCGGCGTTTCGATCTGGGATGAATGGGCCGACGATGAAGGTGAGCTCGGCCCCGTCTATGGCGCCCAGTGGCGGTCATGGCCAGATTACAAAGACGGGACCGTCGATCAAATCGCACGCGTGCAAGAGGCGCTCCGTACCAACCCCTTTTCCCGCAGGCACGTTGTCAGCGCATGGAACCCTGCGCTTGTCGATGATATGGCGCTGCCGCCCTGTCATTGCTTGTTTCAGTTCTATGTCGCGGACGGAAAACTCTCCTGCCAACTCTATCAGCGCTCAGCCGATATTTTCCTTGGTGTGCCGTTCAATATCGCAAGCTATGCTCTCCTGACCCATATGATGGCGCAAGGCGCTGGCCTCGGCGTCGGGGACTTCGTGCATACCCTGGGCGATGCGCACCTATACATCAATCATATCGATCAGGCCCAAGAGCAATTGTCACGGACTGCGCGGTCCATGCCAACGCTGACGCTTCGCCCGGAGGTGAACGATGTGCTGGGGTTTTCCTACAGCGACATCAGCATTGAGGGCTATGATCCTCACCCGGTGATCAAGGCGCCCATTGCGGTATGACAAAGCCCAAGATCGCGCTGGTGGTGGCCCGCGCACAAAACAGCGTGATCGGTCGCGACGGCGCGCTGCCCTGGCGCATGAAAA
>JBCCBY010000295.1:0-3686 GCA_039033795.1 Pseudomonadota bacterium
GTGTCGGGCTTGCATTCTACCCGGTCGAGAGTTTTCTGATCTTTCCTGCCATGGTTCTCGCGGGCGCATTCGGCGGCTGGAGCTGGGCGATGATCCCGGCGGAGCGTGTGCACAAACCCCTCCTCCGCCCGACCATGGCTTAAGAGAAAATCAAAGGCGTGATCGGAGGCTTCACGGCCTGCGTAAAGACCAAGCACGTCAGCCCGCGCAAACGAGAATGCTTGGCGCGCTTGAACGCGAAGACGCTTGGGTGTGTCCACGAGCGGCTGACCATAAAGATCGAGGGCTTCAAAGAACCCACCCTTCTCATCGCGAGCGCGGGTTGCCCAAAAAGGCAGGGCCGCCTCCTCGAACCAATGAAGAAAGCGACTGCTTTGCTCTTGAAAAAAAGGGCTCACAGCAGGTCCGCTCGGTCACGCCTCTTGAGCTCAGCAATGACTTTTTTGACGTCTTGCGCACGGTCAGCGGGAAGCACCAGAACCGCATCATCCGTCGCGACAATGACGACATTCTGTACACCGACGGCGGCGACGAGGGGTCCGGACGATTTGATCAATGAACCCTCACAGTCGATCGCCACAACATGGTCGTGGGAGAGTGATTCCGCGCCAACGAAATCCCGTACCGCTGACCAAGCCCCTATATCATTCCAGCCAATCTCCACCGGTGTCACCACCGCGGCTTTATCAGTGTTCTCCATAATAGCATAATCGATGCTGTCATCTGGAATGGTTTCAAAGTCTTCCTGACGAAAACGAATGAATGCGTCATCGACAAGTCTGTTGTCATAGGCTCGCCGCGCGGCAAGCACCATGGGACGTGCGAACCGTTCAGCCTCAGCCATCAGATCAACCGCACGGTAGAGAAAAATACCGGCGTTCCAGCTGTAGCTTCCATCGGCGATGTAGGTCTTTGCTGTTTCGAGATCCGGCTTCTCGACAAATCGCGCAACCCGATGAACCCCTGGTGCGACGGGTTCGCCATGCCGAATATAGCCAAACCCCGTCTCCGGTCCGGTTGGCGTGATCCCTAAGGTGACAATGCACCCCTCCTCCGCGGCCTTCGCTCCTCGCTTGACCGCTTCAGCAAAGGCTTCCGCATCAGCGATGTGGTGGTCCGCAGGCAGAAGAAGAACCAGCGCATCGGGGTCCTGTTCCGCGGCGTGGAACGCGGCGATCAGTGCCGCTGGCGCCGTGTTGCGACCGAAGGGTTCGAGAAAGATGGGCCCCGCCCGCCCCGCGGAATGATCTGCGATCAGTGACGCGTGCTTTTCTGAACCAATAATCACCGGTTGTTCGAAGACGTCGCCGCTGACGCGCTCGAGTGTCTCTGCAAAGAGCGGCCTATCACCGATCAGCGAACAATACTGTTTTGGAGACGCAGCGCGCGATAACGGCCAAAGGCGCGTTCCTGATCCCCCCGCCATGATCACTGGAATAATCTTCATCGCGCGTCACCTGACGTTGTGGCCGGAGCTAGCCTCAGCAGCGAATTACTGTCCAGCCCGCGGCGAAGCCTCGCGCCTCAGGTTTGGATAGCGTGAAAATGCCTGATGAGCCCTTAAAACTGACGCTCGGCAGTCGTCGCGACCGCCAAAGCATCAAGGCGTTGATTGGTTTAGGAAGAGATATTGCCCCTCAACGCAAGCTGCCGGCGTCCAAGATTGCTGCACGACGACAAACAAGCCCCAATCAAGCTCGATATTCTCACTAAGCCAATAGGTTGTGCTCAAGACAAAAAATGCAGGCGCCCACGTAAACTCTATCACAGCAACGAAATTGACTCATGGATAATAACGATTTACCCGGAACGAAAAATTTTTAGGGGGTTCGTCGTGTCGCTTCAACGCAAGTCCGTTTCTCGCTCCATTCTTTCCGCCCTGCTGCTGTCGACCAGCATCATTGCTCCCGCGGCGGCCGACGACTTCACGTGGACGGGCGGCTCGGGCAACGAGACATGGAACGACGCGGGCAATTGGATTAACGACACACCAGGGGGCACCGCGACGTTCCCCGGTGTCGGCGATAGCGTCACGTTCAACGTCTCTGCCACCGTGGGCGGCGGCACGGCCACGGGCGTTGTTGTGGGTAACGGCGAGACCCTCCTGCTCTCCAATGGTCAATCCACCACCTTAGAAGGCGCGGTTTCTGGGCTCGTTGGGTTTGAGACCAGCGCTCCCACTGCGTCGAGGGCAGATCTTGGTGTGCGAGGCACCTTAACGCTCAACAATGGTGCTGAGTTGGCGGTGAACGAAGATGCCCGGGTCTTTATCGCCACGTCTGGTGCCAATGTGATCAACAACGGCACCGTGTCCTTCGAAAACACCGGCACATCAACAGCAAGCCTTGGCGGACGATATCAAGTCGACACCACCAATGCGGGCCTCATTGACTTCATCTCGAGTGGGTTCGTCTTCGATGCCGATGTGACCCAAGACGTCGGCGGTCTTGTGCGCCTTGCCGATGGTGTTTCAACGACAATCATCGGCGCGATTGATCAAACGCTTGGCGGCAGCATCCAACTGGGTGAAAATTCTGTCCTTATTGGCGCCAGCAATGTGACGGGCGGCAGCATCGATATGGCGTCGACCGGCAACAGCTTTCTCGGCGGCTCGACGCTCAATGGTGTCACCCTGACCGGCAACGGCATCATTAACAATGCGAGCAGCATCACAGCAATCGATTCCACCGTCGAGGGCATCCTTGGCTTTGGCACAAGCGCCGCAACAGCGTCGCGCGCCGACCTCGGTATTGGCGGGACACTGACAATTGCTAACGGCGGTGAACTCGCGATGAACGAAGACGGCCGGGTCTTTGTTTCATCGAGCGGCGCTGGCATCGTCAATGACGGCACGATTTCGTTCCAGAACACGGGCACGACGACAGCCAGCTTGGGCGGCCAGTTCAATGTGGGCACGACGAACAACGGCCTCATGGATTTTCTGTCGAGCGGTTTTCTTGTGAACACGAACATCACCCAAGGAGCCAATGGCGTTGTTCGCTTGGCAGACGGCATCACGACATCCATCAACGGAACAGTGAACCAGCAAGCCGGCGGTCGTGTTGAGCTTGGTACGGGAACTGTCTTGAACGGGGGCGTGACGGTAACCGACGGCGAAGTGCGGATGGCCTCAACGGGCGAAAGCATCTTCCGCGGGACGTTCAATGACGTCACGTTTACCGGCAGCGGCGTGATCGAGAACAGCGCGTCGGCAACCATTACCAACGGAACGATCGAGGGTAAGATCGATTTTGGCACCAGTGCAGCGACCGCTTCCCGGGCTGACCTCGGCGTTGGCGGTGTGCTGTCGGTGGCGAATGGCGGTGAGCTGGCACTCAACGAAGACAGCCGGGTGTTTGTTGCCTCCAGCGGCGCCAATGTCGTGAACGATGGGACGATATCGTTTCGAAACACGGGCACTACCAAGGCGAGCCTCGGCGGCCAATACAATGTCAGCACGACCAACAATGGCCTGATTAACGTCGTTTCTGGCGTGATGGAATCGAACACTAACGTGACCCAGGGCACCAACGGCGTGTTGCGTGTTGCCGATGGTGCCACCTACCAAAACAATGGGACGGTCAACCAACAGGCTGGTGGTCGCATCGAACTTGGCAATGGTTCGAGCCTTACCGGTTCAACGAATGTTGTCGGCGGCGACGTGCAGATGAGCACCGTGGGCCAGA
>JBCCBY010000296.1:0-3674 GCA_039033795.1 Pseudomonadota bacterium
CGCGCTCGTCTGTGTACCCTGCATGACCCAGATCACGCAGGACCGTCATCATCTTAGGAGAGGAAAAACATGGCGCGAGTGACGGGGCTCGAACCCGCGACCTCCGGCGTGACAGGCCGGCACTCTAACCAACTGAGCTACACCCGCGCATGTGCGCCAAACCCGGCGCGAGCCGCGTTGCTAGAGCCCTCAGAACGGGCCGTCAAGCGATCAATCACCTTTCTGCGCGGCCTCTTTTTTCGCCGCCTCGCGGAGCTCCATGATGGCAATCAACGTGAGCGTTGGCACAAACCCATCCGCTTGATCGGAAAGGTCCACCACTTCCCAGAGTTGCGCGAGCCCTTTCCAGCCAAAAAGAGCAAATCCAATGGCTGCGAGCAGAAAGTCAAAAACCGTGCCGAAACCAGGGATGCGGCCGATCAAAGCATCAGCAAGGTCAAGCAAGACAGCGATGACCAACTTAGTTTGCGCCGCGCGTACAGGGGTCATGGGGAAGCCTCCAAAAATTCGCGCACGGCTGCGACAAAGGCGTCGAACTGATCATGATGAGGCCAGTGGCCTGCGTCTTCGACATCAAAAAGGCGCGCCTTTCGAAAGGGATCCAGGCGGCCATCATCCTTTGGGCTCGTCGCCCAGCTTTCCATCCCATAGACGAGAAGAACTGGACACTGAATATCGGCATAAAGCCGGCCATACTCCTCTGGGGGTGTCGGCCGCCATTCGGTAAGGGCTAGGCCCGGGTCGTACTTCCAACCATAGCCGTCGGCGAACTGGCGAAGGGCATGCGCCGCAAGATGGTGGGCCTGATCGGGGTGCAGCTGTTGATGAAGCGCGGCCATGCGCGCGACACCCTCCTCCAAGGCTTGGAACCGTCGCGGCTTGCGTTCTTGTGCTTTGAAACGCTTCTCGACCAACTCGCGTAGGCGCTCAGACGCTGGCTTCTCCATGATCTTGTCAAAGGTCCCTTGCGAGAAACCAAGACCCTCCATGGCAATCAGAGAACGGACCTTATCATTAAACGCCGCTGTGTAGTGCAGCGTGATGTTGCCCCCAAAGGAATGCCCGATCACATCGAAAGGCGGCGCAAACCCCATCTTTTCAAGTGCTGCACATGCGCCGCGAAATCGGTCACCATATCGGAAAAAGCGTAACTGCCGCCCGGCGCCCAATCGCTGTCGCCATGTCCGCGGAGGTCGGGGACGGCCAGACAGCGGATATCGCGCAAGGCTTCCACCGTCCAATCCCAACTGCGACCATGGTCCTTTCCGCCATGCTGCAGGATCGCCAGCGGCAGGGATGGATCTCCCCAAACGCGCAGCTTCAGCCCGAGCCCTGTGACGTCGACCCGCTCCTCGCGAAGCAATGCTTCGCTGGGCAGCGGGGGACAGGTTGTGACTTGGGAAACCACTAAAAGCCTGAGGGAAGCACGGCCGCCCTCTCCTCATCAAGATATCGCGCCGCCGTCGGCGTTAATGAGGCGTCGAGCTCGATAAGAAGCGGGTTGCCTGTCGGGATCTCGACTCCCGTGATATCGTCGTCGCTCACGTTGAACAGAACCTTCACCAGAGCCCGTAACGAATTGCCATGGGCAGCGATCACCAAATTCTGCGGTGTACGAAGTGCCGGCGCAATCATCTCTTGCCAATAGGGTTCGGTTCGATCGAGAGTCGTCTTTAAACTCTCCGTATTGGGCACATCAATGCCCCGATAGCGACGATCGACCAAAGAGGGAAACGGCGCCGGGTCGTCAAGCACCGGCGGCGGCGTGTCGTAACTCCGGCGCCAGACATGAACTTGCTCATCACCATGCTTCTCGGCTGTCTCTTTTTTATCGAGGCCAGTGAGACCACCATAGTGACGCTCATTAAGCCGCCAGTCCTTCACCACTGGCAGCCAAGGCTCACCGAGACTATCGAGAGCTATATTCAGGGTTCGGATGGCTCGTGAGAGAACCGATGTAAAACAGGCATCGAACTCGACACCCGACGCTTTTAAAAGCTCACCAGCTTTTCGCGCTTCGGCAACACCCCGATCGGTCAGTGGAACATCGACCCAACCAGTGAAGCGGTTTTCAAGGTTCCAGGCCGATTGACCATGGCGAAGAAAGGCAAGGGTGGGCATAGCGAACTCCGAACTATCCCGGCGGGCTTAGAACGAAGAATCGTCTGGCGCTACTCCGGCAATCGAATGTCGACCCACACCAGACGATGATCCGAACTGACGACTGGATAGCCAGGGCCCACCAGCTCAAAACCTGGCTCGCCCGGGGCCGGCCAAAAGGTTCCGCTGGCCAGGACCTCAAGGTTTGACGATGGCAACACATAATCGACGCGTAGATTACCGACCCGCTGATCGGAAAAATCACCTGTATCAAGCGTGTGATCGCCATCGTGACCGAGATTGGCGTCCCCTTGCTCATAAGCGGCATCGCTGCCGCCCGTGCTATGGGGCTGGGGGTCAACAACCCGAGAGGACCCAATAAGGTCGGCAATGGCGTGACGGGAAACCCCGTCAACCCGGTCACCGTCGACCGGATCCGCGTTGAGATCGCCCGCGATGACAAAGAAAGCGTCGGAAGAAAGCCCGCCGGACATGCCGTTGTCATCAATCAACCACGTCGCATCATGATCGGTGATATAGTCGTGCAGCAGGCGAATTTCGTCATGGTTGCGCCGTCCGTTGCGGTCCTCTCGACCGTCAAAGCCTGGCGGGGTCGGATGGGCCAAAACAAAGTGAAGCGTTTGGCCGTTGATATCAATGGGAACATCCGCATGCGTCTTCGAGGATAAGCGGAAAATCTCCTGCGCGTCTTCAGAGTAAAAATCCGTCGGCATGAGATTATCGGGAAGATCCTTCCACAGAAAATTCTGAAACGTCCGGATGGCTGCTTCGTTGATCGGAAAGCGCGAAACTACACCGAACGCATACTGTCCAGGGAAACGACCGAAACCGAAAGCATCATTGCCGTACTCTTGGCTCCCAGGAGCATGGTCATTCCGACCATCACCATCAAGATCGACCCAACTGGCGACCCCGGTGTTGGAGGGCAAAGCAAAACGATAACCGTAACCGCCGTCGATAAGATCGGCAAAGAGATCAAGGGCGCGGCCATCGGGATCGTAATCGATTTCGTTGACCACCAAAATATCCGGATTAACGGAATCGATGATTGCCTTGATCGCATCAGTACGCCGATGATTGTCGAGTTCAAGCTCAGCAATCAAACCGCCTGCCCGGTCGGGGTTGTAAAGGGCAACATTAAATGTCGCCACACGCAACGCGCCGTCAGGCTTTGCAGGAGTCGCATCAGGCACCGGCGCGAAGGACAATGGCTCTTGAGGTGTGGGTGAGCCGCAAGCGACAAGGATGGTGAAAGCCAGGGCCCCGACACCCCATCGCCTTCTTATCTGATCTGCCACACGCTGCATGATGCGGGCCGTCAGTGGACGAAGAATGTCTTTGCGATCCCGAGAACGCCGAGATAGGTGAAGAAACTGATGACCAGATTCACGAAGATGTTGGCGCCAAGCAGCACCAATGTGATGAACATGACAACAGCGAGCACTGCTGGCAAAAAGATCGTGTAGCCTGCTGTCATCAGGGAATGGTATGTCTCAGCCTGGTTGGTGGTCGGCTCATCATGGTCGTTGATCGTGTCCGTCACAAACAGCTCC
>JBCCBY010000297.1:0-3572 GCA_039033795.1 Pseudomonadota bacterium
TCGCGGACCTCTTCTCGACGCAAACGGGGGGCCTTTTGGGCACCTTCAACCTGTTCTCAGGCGGCGCGACCGAGCGGATGGCGATTCTTGCGCTCAACATCATGCCCTATATCTCCGCTTCGATTATCATGCAGATGATGTCGGCGATCGTTCCCTCGCTCGAGGCGATCAAGAAAGAGGGGGAGGCGGGGCGTCGCCAGATCAATCAATACACCCGCTACCTCACGGTGCTCCTTGCCGTGGTGCAAGGCTATTTCATTGCGGCAACGATCGCGGGACAAACAAGCCCAAGCGGTATCCCTATCGTGCCCAATGCAGGGCCGATGTTTATTCCCACCACCGTTGTGACCCTTGTGGGCGGGGTGATGTTCCTTGTGTGGCTCGGAGAGCAGATCACCGCTCGCGGTATTGGCAATGGCATCTCGCTGATCATCTTTGCCGGGATCATCGCTGAGCTTCCACGGGCAGCCGCTGGGCTTTTAACGTCTGGTCAAACAGGAGCGCTTCCTGCCTTTGTTGTGATCTTGGTCATCGTCCTTTCGATCGCGCTCATCGCCTTCGTGGTCTTTATGGAGCGGTCCCAGCGTCGGCTGTTGGTGCAATATCCTCGACGCCAGCAGGGCAACAAAATGACCCAAGGCGAGAAGAGCCATCTGCCGCTCAAGCTCAACACGGCGGGTGTGATCCCGCCCATCTTTGCCAGCTCGCTGCTTTTCTTACCCGCAACAGCGCAAGGCGCGATCGGCCAAAACGCGCCTTTATGGCTTCAAGATTTGGTCGGCAGCCTCACGCCAGGCAACTGGCCCTATATGGCGCTCTATGCTGGCGGGATCATCTTCTTCTGCTTTCTTTACACCTCGATTGTTTTCAATCCCGAGGACACAGCAGACAAGCTGAAGGAGTATGGCGGCTACATTCAGGGTTATCGGCCCGGTGCGAAAACGGCTGAGTATATTGATTACGTCTTGACACGGATCACGTGCATCGGCGCTGCCTATCTTACTTTTGTCTGTCTGATGCCAGAGTTCTTACGCATGCAATATTCAGGGATACCGGTTTACCTAGGGGGCACGTCGCTGCTGATTGTGGTGACAGTCACACTGGACACGGTACAGCAGATTCAAGGACACCTGCTTGCGCAGCAATATGAGTCGCTGATCAAGAAGTCGAAACTAAGAGGAACGCGCGGATGATCGTCATCTTTTTGGGACCGCCAGGCGCCGGTAAAGGCACGCAGGCCAAGATGATCGCGTCAAAGCATGGAATTCCGCAGCTCTCCACGGGCGATATGCTGCGCGCCGCGGTGACCGCGGGTACGGAACTTGGTCTCAAGTGCAAAGCCATCATGGACGCGGGTGATCTTGTTTCCGATGAGATCGTCGCCGGCATTATCGGCGATCGGGTCGACGAGGACGACTGCAAAGACGGCTTCTTGCTCGATGGCTTCCCGCGAACGGTTCAGCAGGCAAGACTGCTCGATGAGATCTTGACCGCCAAAGACCGGCCGATCGACGTGGTGCTTGAGTTGCGGGTCAATGACAATGAATTGATCAATCGTCTCAACAGCCGTATCGCTGACACCATCGCCGCGGGCGGCGAGGTCCGCGCCGACGATAACGAAGAGACATTCCGCAAACGCCTCGGCGTCTACAACGAACAGACCGCGCCGTTGGTTCCCTTTTATATGACCCGCGATCTCGTCAAACCTATTGATGGAATGCTGTCGATTGACGAGGTCACCGCGGCAATTGAGGCAGCCCTCGCATGAACAGCTCAATGGCGTCGCAATGAGCTTGACAGCGCCATGACAGGGGTTAGACCCCTGCTTTCCGTACGACCGGATGTCGGCACGTTTTGCCTGTTGGCAGAGCGTGCTGCTGTTTTTTCCGCCGCAGACTATCTGCGCACCCGCAAGAGAGGATACTGATGGCCCGCATCGCCGGTGTGAACATCCCCAACAACAAGCGCGTCCACATCGCGCTGACCTATATTCATGGCATTGGCCTGACCAAGGCGAAGGAAATCGTCGAGAAAACCAATCTCGATTTTAGCCGCCGAGTCCAGGACTTAACGGATGCTGAGGTCTTGCGGATCCGCGAGACGATTGACGCTGACTACACTGTTGAGGGCGATCTTCGTCGGGAGAACGCGCAGAACATCAAGCGTTTGATGGATCTTGGTTGCTACCGCGGTCTGCGCCATCGGCGTGGTCTCCCCGTGCGTGGCCAACGGACCCACACCAACGCGCGGACCCGTAAAGGTCCGGCCAAACCGATTGCCGGGAAGAAGAAGTAATGGCACGCCAACCCACACGACAGGCCCCGCGCCGCCGCGAACGGAAGAACATCGTTTCGGGCATCGTCCACGTGAACGCCTCCTTCAACAACACCCACGTCACGATTGCCGACGCGCAGGGCAACACGATCAGCTGGTCCACCTCCGGCCATATGGGCTTTAAAGGGTCTCGGAAGTCGACACCGTTCGCCGCCCAGATGGCTGCAGAAGACGCCGCGAAAAAAGCCATGGAACATGGTCTTCGTTCGGTTGATGTCTTGGTCCGTGGTCCCGGATCGGGCCGCGAGAGTGCCCTTCGTGCATTACAGGCGGCTGGCCTGACCGTGACGACCATCAAAGACGTCACGCCTATTCCTCATAACGGTGTGCGCCCAAGAAAACGTCGCCGCGTCTAAGACTCCCCTTATAAAGGCCCTGGGCGCGCCTTCTGTCGAAGCGCCTGTTGGAGAACCCTCTATGCTCGAGAAAAACTGGCAAGAGTTGATCAAGCCGCAAAAGCTTGAGGTGCAACCCGGATTTGACCCTCAGCGGAAGGCGACGATTGTCGCCCAGCCGCTGGAACGCGGCTTCGGCTTGACCCTTGGAAATTCCTTGCGCCGGATCTTGATGTCATCGCTCCAGGGCGCAGCGATCACCTCTGTCCAAATCGACGGTGTGGTGCATGAGTTCAGCTCGATCCCAGGTGTGCGGGAAGACGTCACCATCATTATCCTGAACATCAAACAGCTCGCACTTCGTATGCATGCTGATGGTCCAAAGCGCCTCACACTGAGAAAGCAGGGCCCAGGCATTGTGACCGCTGCCGATACCCAGGAGACGGCGGATATTGAAGTGCTCGATAAGGACCATGTGATTTGCACCCTTGATGAGGGTGCTGATCTTCGCATGGAGCTCACGGTGCAGACCGGCAAGGGCTATGTGCCCGCGGATCGGAACCGTCCCGAGGACGCGCCGATTGGTCTTATTCCTGTCGACAGCCTTTATTCCCCCGTTCGCCGTGTTTCTTATAAGGTCGAGAACACCCGTGAGGGGCAGGTGCTCGATTATGATCGCCTGATCCTCGATATCGAAACCAATGGTGCGATCAGTCCGGACGATGCGGCGGCTTACGCTGCCCGTATTCTTCAGGACCAGCTGCAGATCTTCGTTAATTTTGATGAGCCGAAGCAAGACACAGGCGCGCAGCAGGAGGAGGAACTTCTCTTCAACGCCGCGCTTCTTAAAAAGGTCGATGAGCTCGAACTGTCTGTGCGCTCAGCCAACTGCCTCAAGAACGA
>JBCCBY010000298.1:0-3559 GCA_039033795.1 Pseudomonadota bacterium
ATTGCGCTCTCCGATCTGATCACCGACATCCATGCTGGACGTGTCGATGATGCGTTGACCCAGCTTTTGGTGCTCACGGCCGTGACCAAGGCCATGGCGGGGTGTTTGCCGGAGGCACCCGCATCGCTCATTTTGGAGGCGGTGCGCGGGCGCTGAATGAGGAGAGACGGCATGACTGTGATCCAAACCAAGGGCGTGCCTGCGCTCGCAGCCGTGGATGGCGTGTGGTCTCGCATGCGCGTGGAAGCCGCCACCGATGCAGCGCAAGAGCCGATTTTGGCCAGTTTTTTATCGGCCACGATCCTGAACCACCGAGATTTTCGCAGCGCGTTGAGCTACCGCCTCGCGCAAAAACTCTCCGATGGTGAAATGAACGCCATGTTGTGGCGCGAAGTCGCCGAGGACGCCTATTCCGGCGATGAGAGCATTGTCCCAGCCGCCATGGCGGACATCCAAGCCTATGTGGATCGCGATCCCGCCACCAAATCGACGTCCCAGCCTTTCCTGCACTTCAAAGGCTATCAGGCGATCCAATCCTACCGCCTGTCGCATTGGCTCTGGAAGAACGGTCGCGAAGCCCTGGCGCTTTATCTCCAATCGCGCATGTCGGAGCTCTTCCAGGTCGATATCCATCCCGCTGCCGTGCTTGGTCAGGGCCTCTTTTTTGACCACGCAACCGGCATTGTGATCGGTGAGACGGCAAGGGTCGGTGACAATTGCTCGCTTCTCCATGGCGTGACACTTGGCGGCACGGGCAAGGAGACCCAGCAGCGTCATCCAACGCTCGCCGCCGGCGTTTTGATCGGTGCTGGCGCGAAGGTGCTGGGTGATATTTTGGTCGGTGAGGGCGCCAAAGTCGCCTCTGGCTCCGTCGTCCTTGATCCCATCAAACCCTATTGCACGGTTGCAGGTGTGCCAGCGAAACCCGTCGGTCGCTGTGCGAAAGCTGCGGCGGAAGAAATGGATCAGAGCCTTCCGCACGAAGAATTTATAGGCCTGCCTTAATGCACCGTTTTCTTGCCGCCATCGTTGTTGGGCTCACCTTAACTGCGTGCGCGATCGAGGAAACACGGGCGCAAGATCAGCAACGTCGCGCGATCACGGTGCAGGGTGAGGGCGTTGTGGTTGGTGCGCCGGATATCGCCATTATGCGTTTTTCTGTTCGGACACGAGGCGAGGGCGCAGCAGAGGCGTTTTCCGCCAACAGCGATCAGATGGCGAATGTCGTCGACGCTTTGAAAGCGCAAGGTGTTGAGCCGCGCGATCTGCAGACCGATCAAATTTCGCTGTCGCCTGTTTATGATCAAAACAGCCGCGGCTACCAGGATCGGTCGCGCATCGTGGCTTATGAGGCCACGAACGGTTTGACCGTCCGCCTACGGGATATCGAGTCGGCTGGGATAGCCATTGATGCGGCTGTCAGGGCTGGTGCCAACGAGATGCAAAGCTTCCGCATGGGCTTTGACGATCCCAAATCGATGCAAGATGAAGCCCGGGTTGCGGCGGTTCAAGATGCCAAGGCCAAGGCCGAGGCCATGGCAGAAGCCGCGGGTGCGCGTCTTGGCCCCGTTTTGACCATCAGTGCCGGATCCTCCTCTTCCCCTCAACCGGTGATGATGAGGGCGATGGCGATGGAGGCCGATATGGCGTCGCCCGCTCCTATCGAAGCGGGCGAGCAACAGGTTCAAGTGCGGGTGACCGCGGTTTTTGAGCTTCAGTAAGCCCCGCGCTTTATCTCTTTCCCATCATCCGTGCAGCGATCACTTGCTGCATTTCTTCTGAACCGAGGCGCTCCGCAAACATCTTGAGCTCGTGCCAGATGAGCGGCATCACGGCTTCATAGTCACCTTGGATCAACCGTTTGGTCTCCCGCATACTGATCGGTGGGAGCGCGGCAAGACGTTTCGCGGTCTCCTTGGCGCGGGATAGTGCCATGCCGTCATCCACCACTTCGTTGATCATCCGCCAATCATAGGCCCGCTCGGCCGGAATCGCTTCTGACAGAAGCAGCCATTCGGCCGCGATTTGGCGTCCAAAGCGTTCGATCAAATACTTTGTTGCCCCAGCCTCCGGCACCGCACCAAGCTCAGTGAACGGCATTTTGAATTTGGCCGAACGCTCCGCATAGATAAAGTCGACATGCAGCATCATCGTTGCACCGATGCCGACACACCATCCCTTAACGGCGGCCACAACTGGTTTTGTGATCGAAAGGCCGCTGCGAATAAGTGCTATCACGGCGGGGTCGTCACCCGAACCATCAGGCGCGGCGAAGCCAGCGAGGTCGTTGCCGGCTGTGAAACTATCGCCCTCTGACGTCCAAAGAAGTACGCGCACGTCGTCGTCTTCATCAGCCCGGACAAAAGCCTCGGTGAGCCCACGATACATGGGCTCGGTCATTGCATTTTTCTTATCTGGCCGATTGAGGGTGACGGTCAGCACCCCATCTTCCAGTGTCGTGATGACATGTTCACTCATCGACAGATCCTCCATTTGCCACCAATGAAGCCGTCTGATGCAAAGGGCGCAAGCACATGAAATTGGTCATCGCTGAGACGGGTGTCCCGCCGGAAAGCTTGGGTGCTGCATGGGGTTCTTATCCCGACATGTTCCGCGCGATGTTCAAAAGCGCAGGAGCCGTCTTTGAGGTCCAATCCTTCAACGTGATGGAGGGCCAGGTCGTCCCATCACCCCAGCCGGGCGAGGCGCTCCTGGTCACGGGCTCTCCGCAAGGGGTTTATGAAGACCATGATTGGATCCCCGGGCTTGAGGCAGCGGTGCGTCGCTGGGCGCACGCAGAACGCCCGGTGCTTGGGATTTGTTTCGGTCATCAACTGATCGCAAAAGCCTTTGGTGCTCCGGTCGAAAAGTCGTCCAAGGGTTGGGGTGTCGGCGTTCACACCTATGAGGTGGTCGCCGAGACGCCGTGGAGTGCCGGGCTACCGCGTTTTGCCTGTGCGGTGTCGCACCAAGACCAGGTGCAGGCTGTGCCCGAGGGCTTCACGCGGATCGCGGGGTCGGCATTTTGCCCCTTTGGCGCACTGGCCCACCAAACGCTTCCGGTGTTGACCTTTCAGATGCACCCAGAGTTCGATCACGGATTCGCCGCGGCGCTGATGGATTTGCGAGCTGATCGGATTCCCCAAGAAAGACGGGACTTGGCGCAAGCGACGCTACAAAACGAATCGAATCGGACCGATCTTGCTCAATGGATGCGAGCGTTCATTGAAGATCGGGGCTAAACCCCACCACCCTCAATGGTTGCATTTCTCGCAGGTGCCACGGATCTCAACGCGGACCATGTCGGCATCGAAGCGGGTTGATCCTGATGCGTCATGGACAAGCTCATGCAGGGTTGGGTTTAGCTCTTTGAGCTCGTCAACACTCTCGCAGTTTTTACAGATGTGAAAGACCTCGACCGCGTGCGGCGCGCCGTGTTTGCAGATAACAAACGCGCCAAGGCCATCCAGCTTGTGCACAAGACCCTGCTTTTGAAGGCGCTCATGGACGAGGAGAGTGATCAACTTACCAGTTGGCCAGGAAATCTCCGTGACGCCAA
>JBCCBY010000299.1:0-3549 GCA_039033795.1 Pseudomonadota bacterium
CAATATCCGTGGCGCCCCCGTGGATCACAGCGACCCGCCGCCCGGCATGGGTAAAGACGGCCATATCCGGGCAGGCTGCCATCGCCCCTTGTTGATCAGGTGAGATGCGCGCAGCGGCATACGGATACCAGCCCCTCGAGAGCAGATCACAAGCCGTGCCATACTCGAACCCGCAGCCACAATCGGCAGCGCCGGCGGCCAGTTGCTTTTCGCAATTGCCAGCAACGACGCACCCGGTCTCTGCAAAAACCAGATCACACGTCGCGTCCGGGTCTGCGCAATAGGCCACCACATCGCCTGTGCAAATGCGGTTTGCCTGCGGGATATGGGAGGTTTCATCAAAAAGCGCACGCGCGGCCTGGAGGTTCGAATAGGGCCCGCCAAAGACAAGCACCTCGCCTGACAATTCCCCCAGATCGCGGATCACCATCTCTTGCTCTTTCGCGCAATGCACACCAATTTGCAGCTATCGCACCCTTATTCGGATATGCACAGCCCTTATGGACACTGTTTCACCTCTTCTTGATAGCGCCTTCTGGATCACCGCAGGCGCCATCGCCGTTCTCTTGATCCTCTCGGGCTTCTTCTCTGGCTCCGAAACCGCGCTGACCGCCGCCTCGCGCGGCAAGCTTCGCAGCCAGGCTGATAAAGGCAGTGCAGGCGCCGGGAAGGCGCTGAAGATCACTGAGGATAACGAGCGACTGATCGGATCGGTGCTGCTAGGCAACAACCTGGTCAACATCCTCGCCGCCTCGCTCGCCACTTCGCTTTTCACCAAAGCATTCGGCGAAAGCGGCGTCGCACTTGCGACCCTCGTGATGACCCTCCTGGTGCTCATATTCGCCGAAGTGCTCCCCAAAACCTACGCCATCACCAACGCCGAACGCGCCGCCTCTCTCGTCGCGCCCGTCATCGGCGTCGTCATCATGCTCTTTGCCCCCATCGTCGCCGCCGTCCGTGCCTTTGTCCGCGTCATCCTGCGGCTTTTCGGCGTGCAGACCGACCCCGACAGCCACATCCTTGCCGTGCGCGAAGAGATCGCGGGCGCGCTGCAACTGGGCCACTCCGAAGGCGTCGTTGAGAAAGAAGACCGCGACCGTATCCTCGGCGCCCTTGATCTGGGTGACCGCGTGGTGGAAGAGATCATGCTCCATCGCTCCGGGATCGAGATGATCGATGCCGCCGATCCGCCCGAAAAGATCCTCTCGCAATGTCTGCAAAGCGCCCATACCCGCCTGCCCGTTTTTGACGGCGAGCCCGAAAACATCGTGGGCGTCATCCACGCCAAGGACTTGCTGCGCGGAATGGACAAGGTCATGCGCGGCCCTGCCGCCTCTGACAAAGCGCTCGCCGCCTTTGAGGTGCGCGACGTGGCGATGCCGCCCTACTTCGTGCCCGAGACCACGACGCTTGATGACCAGATGCGCGAGTTTCTCCGCCGCCGCACCCATTTTGCGCTGGTGGTCGATGAATACGGCGCCCTGCAGGGCCTGATCACGCTTGAGGATATCCTCGAAGAGATTGTGGGCGAGATCGCTGATGAGTTCGACACCGAAGACGAGCAAGACATCCAGAAAGACGCAGACGGCAATTTCGTCGTCGACGGCGCCATGACCATCCGCGATTTCAACCGCGCCACCGATTGCGCGCTCCCCGATGAAGAAGCCAACACCGTCGCGGGCCTCGTCATCCACGAGGCACAAATGATCCCCACGACGGGCCAATGCTTCAGCTTCCACGGCTTCCGGTTCGAGGTCGCGGGACGTGAGGCGAACAGGTTGACGGAGTTGAAGATCCGGAAGCTGCAGGGGTGAGGGTTTGGGGGCGAACGAGCTCGGCAGAAATTTCGATCTCTGAGGCTTGGTCGTGTCCGCTAAACGGAGAGGCTGTTTAGAAACCGTCTTGGATAGCTGGGCATCTTCGGTTTGTCGGTTTCGCGGCATGTTTCGCGCATAGGCCCATCAGATTTGTAGTGTATTGGCTTTCTAACGCACCCTGTGTCGGTGCGGCCCATCTGAGAAGTTGTCGTCCGACCAGGCGACCACGGTTCAGCCCTTCATAGCGGCAATCAGGGCTGGGACACCGATAATCGGGAGCAGTCGGATCATGTCGTAGGCTAAGACGTGCAGAGCGATCTCGGTAGCAGCAGTCTTTAACCTGCGCATTTTGAAGTGTGTGGCCCCCATCCATCACTAGATAGTGCCATAGGATGCTCAACGGTCATGCTGGGTACAGCAAGTTGGGTTTGCAACATTTCAAGGTGCGAAACGTCATGGCGCGGCCTCACAGACTTGAGATGCTAAGCACCTGATTTTGCGTGGAATACAGTCTTCCCAATCGAAAAATCCGACATGCGTGTCGGTGCATCGATCTCATTAGACCGATTGGAAGTTACTCCCTATTCAACGATATCAATCACTGTGCAACTGGCGGTGTGCAGCCTTTCGTGACCATTGCGACCTAATAGTAAGCTTGATCTCATCGACAAGCAGACTTGGACCGGTATCTTCGAATTGATCAGCTTTCTCTAACGCCGGTAGAGCCTGCTCATGACGCAGATACGCCAGCGGCCGCCGGCAGAATTTGAATTCAGGAGAAGCATCGGCGGTTGAAGCAGTTGGAAGCGCGCTTGACCGCTCCTGACCTCCAAGGAGCGATCACTGCAAATGATTCAGTATTATCTCCGCTGCCAATCGCGCGCCGTCCGGACTAAAATGGGAGTCTGATGCGTAGAGGTTTCGAGGAGCAGGATGCGCTTTAAAAGCTGGCGTCAGATCGATCAAAGGAACACCCGTTTCGCCTGCTGCATCCACGACCAGGTTGCGCAAATCATCGAACGCGGCAGAACTCGGTAGAAGTCCAACAAAACGATCGACTTGAGGAACATAGACGACCATGAAATCTCCACCCCAACCTTTTACAACGCCTTGCGCGATATCAAGCATCTTTGCGAATTCTGGTTTCTCACGAGAGGCTTTTGGGTAATGCAGCCCAAGAACAAGAGAGGTTTGTTGCAGAGCGACAAAATTGCGAAGCCATGATCGCCTTGCTAGCATTGTGCTTGAGGACTGCTCTGCATCTTTCCACCAGCCTTGTATCACGCCATGAGATCTCTCGTGGCGAAGCAAGACATCTTCAGGATTGCCAACAGGAACAGTAAGATCGAGCGCCGAAGCAAGGTAAGGCGCAGGTGTCTGACGGTCCATATTCTGCCAGTCATTTCCTTCAAAAAACATCATGATCACTTGATCAGGTTTGATCTTGGGTCCCCACCGGCGCAATGTCGCTATTTCAAGCGGAGGTCCGGCGCCGCGCGATCCCGTGTTCATTGTCTGAGGCCTATTGGCTCGGATTTGGCTTACGACATCTTGCCCATCTGGAAGGCAAATCCCCTCCGCGAAACTGTCGCCAAGCACCATCAGATCAATGGCGTCATCATAAATCTCGGGTGGGTTTCGGATTCCCTCACCAACCAGGGCTGGAATCTCGTCAGGCAGACTGGCAATCAGTTTCGCCTTGGCATGGACATGAATAGCTTGGTGCTGAACG
>JBCCBY010000300.1:0-3528 GCA_039033795.1 Pseudomonadota bacterium
CCATTCTTTCCATGGAATAAGGGACTTCATTGTTTCTGTGTACTGCTGAACAGCGGGGTGATCCGATAGTTCATACACCTCAAATCGATTGATAATCGGTGCGTACATGCCGTCGGCGATCGAGAATTGTTCACTATAGAGAAAAGGCCCGCCAAAACGTTGCAGCCGTTCAGCCCAGATCGTTTCAATTCTCTTCACGTCCTTTTGGACAGCACGATCGACGGGCACGGATTCGATCTTGCGGCGCATGTTCATGGGGCAGGCGGCCCGCAAGGCAAGGAAGCCGCCATGCATCTCATTGGCTATCGATCGCGCATCTGAACGAAGGGCTGGGTTTTCGGGCCATAAGCGACTTTGCGGGAAACGCTCGGCGAGGTGTTCGAGGATGGAAAGCGTTTCCCAGATCGTTTCGTTGCCGTCCTGAAGGACTGGCACCTTCCCGTGCGGGGCGAACTCAAAGAAATCAGCATACTCATTTTCGACATCAAAGGGTCGTAGGTCTTCGGCGAAGTCAATGCCGCTTACCCTCATCGTGAGCCAAACACGAAAAGACCATGATGAGTAATTCTTGTTCCCAATAAAGAGTTTCATGTCTTCTCTTCCTGATTTTTCCCATCGTTTCCGAGGGCGTCGTGAACTTTGCGGTATGCATCTTTGGACGCGATCAGAGATCCATCGAAGACGAAAAAGTCGCAGCCCAGCGTTATCGCCCCTTTTTCATCGGTGTACTGCCATGTCCAATAGGCTCGATCATCCACGATATTGATATCGTTGACCTCTGTCACCGTTGAGGCGTCGTGTTGCAGCATTCGCACGACAAGATCGGTGATTTCGTCATGGCCTTTGGCCCGTGTACCAGGCACCGGTCCAACCGATGCAAAATACTCAGCACCAGGTGCAAAGCAGTCCAAAATCCCTTCAATGTCCCTTGCAGCCCAACGCTCCGCAAGCGCCTTTAACGTGCCAAGACGCGATTTTTCCATACCCATGGCGATCCTCTTCGTCCTGGAACCTACGCACGTAATGGTCTATTGAAATGATCCAGTTAGAAGAATTTTGAATGGACCAATTAGATGGCACCACCTGGTTCAGATATTCCGATGAAAATGGATTTTGATAGCGCCAATGGCTCATTGACTCATCAGCTGGCTGAGCATATCCGCGATATGGTGAAGACTCAAAAGCTAACCGTAGGCGATCGACTTCCATCGACCAGGGTGCTGGCAAAAGAGTTGAAATTGGCCCGAGGCACCGTGACCTCAGCGATTGAACTGTTGATAGCGGAAGGGCTGATCGAAACGCGGATTGGTGCCGGGACATTTATCGCCAACGATGCGTCACTCCTTCAAACGAACGAACCATCATTACAAAGAGAGAGCAACACAGCTTTCAACCAAATCCCTGAGGCAGATATCGACCCAATATTGCCCGCAGTGGTTGATTTTCGTCCCTGCCGACCGTCGCTCGAAGGGTTTCCGGTTCAGGCTTGGCGCCGGTGTCTTTCTCTGGCGGCCAGTTCTGCATTGAACCCAGACTATGGGGATCCACTTGGTGATCATTGTCTGCGTGCGGCGATTGGTCTTTATCTCAAACGTGCGCGGGGGTTGGTGACAGATCCCGATGAGATCATCATCACCAATGGCTCCGTTCATGCGATGCATTTGTTGGCACACGTCTATCTTTCGCCGCGTTCCACTGTCTTTTTTGAAGACCCTGGTTACCCTCTTGCGCGCCAAACGTTCGCGATGTCAGGCGCTGATTTGGTGTCGTGTGCGATCGATGACGACGGGATTGTGGTGGATGCTTTGCCGACCCGTGCTGCACCGTCGTCGCTCGTTTATGTCACGCCCTCCCATCAGTTCCCAACCGGCGGGCGGTTGTCTCTTCGTCGCCGGTATGATCTTTGCGCGTGGGCGGAACACCAGGACACCCTGATCGTTGAAGACGATTATGATGGTGAGTACAGATATGATGTTCCGCCACTTGCGCCGTTGGCTTCATTCGATCGCAACCGGGTTGTCTACTGCGGAACGTTTTCGAAAACGATGTTTCCAGGGCTGAGAATTGGTTTCGCGGTGGCGCCCAAACCTGTTGTCGATGCAATGGCAAGATACCGAACAATGACTGAGTATGCGCCAAGTGCGCATACACAGCATGCGCTGGCGGCTTTTATCAGGGACGGCCACTATGAGAGGCACATTCACCGCATGCGGCGAGTTTATAGGAGGAAACGGAAATTCGTTGTCGAGTATCTTGGCAACAGCATGTGTTCAGCAAGCCTGGTGGGCCTCGATTCGGGTTTAAATGGTCTATTGAATGTCGAAACTGGGCGTTCCATTGAGGATGTGTGTGAGGAGTTACGGCGAGACGGCATTCTTCTCCCTCCATTGTCCCGGTACTGCGTTGGTGACGTTTTTTCGGCCAACCAAGCTGTCATTGGCTATGCGGCGCCGAGCCTATCAGACATCGAACGCGGTCTCGATTCCCTTGTCCGAGCAGTGCGTTAGTTCACTTGGCGGCGGGAGCAGACGTTTATTCTGCGCAAATCGCTTCAGGCGATTGCTTGAACGGCGCGGGCGCGGTCATGCCTTCAGCGCTGTGGTTGTTCACGGAGAATGTAGGGCTTCGGTCGTCATCGACTGCGATCTTTTGATCAGGCCTCCCTCAGCAACCGTTCAACATCATCGCGGCTGGGGCAGGAGGGTTGAGCGCCCAATGTGGTCACGGAAAGGGCCGCAGCGGCGTTGGCAAACGCAATCGCTTCTCGCCACGGCTTGCCCTCTGATAAGGCCACGCAGAGCGCACCGTTAAAGGTGTCACCGGCGCCTGTCGTGTCGACGGCTTCGACCGGATAGGACGGGATCAGTTCACGACGTGACCCATCAAAAAGCAACGCACCCTGAGCACCCATGGTGATAATCAGCGTCTTGACCCCTTTTGAGAGGATCACCTCACCGGCACGCGCGGCAGTCTCTAAATCAGAAACCGGCAGGCCAGACATCAGCTCAGCCTCGCTTTCATTGGGTGTCAGGACGGACACCTTCGAAAAGATATGATCAACGAGCGCGGCGGCTGGTGCGGGGTTGAGAACGACAGGGACATCCAATTCCTGGCAACGATCGACCACAAAGCTAATGGTGTCGAGGGGGGTCTCTAATTGTGTCAGGACGATCGATGCACTGGCCAGCAATTCGTCGGCTTCTCTGATCGCGTCGGGCAGCAAGAGCGCGTTTGCCCCCGACGCCACGGTGATCGCGTTTTCACCGTCTTCGCTGACGGTGATCAGGGCGACACCGGATGATGCGTCTGGCAAGCACGTCATATGGCGCGTATCAATGTGATCCGCCTTCAGACCAGCAAGTGCTTCCTGCCCAAACAGATCATTGCCAAGACGGCCAATAAGGCTGACCTCGCCGCCACAGCGGGCGGCTGCGACCGCTTGGTTTGCCCCCTTGCCTCCGGCAACCATGGAGGACGTGCCGTCGAGGATGGTCTCGCCGGGGCTTGGAATACGCGGCGCCTTCACCA
>JBCCBY010000301.1:0-3520 GCA_039033795.1 Pseudomonadota bacterium
CAAAAGCGCAAGCTCGCCCAGTACTACGAGACGCTGCGGGCCGAGGCCTCGCCGCACCACTCGCCCACGAGGTCGCCCACGAGGACCAACGAGTCGCAGAGGGATGATCGTGGTGCTCTGATTGGATCACAGATAATTTCGAGCGCCTCTTCCGATGCTGTTAGACCGATACCATCGGCGATCACAAAGGTGTCCTTCGTCCGAAAATCGAGGCTATGGAGCACAGCGCCGCGCTGCATTTCGACCGGCCCACCAAAAAAGACAGGGCTATCCGCCGCATAATCACTGCCCTCAAGATCAGCCTCGGACATCACCTCGTCGACGGACAGACCATCGATTGGTTTGTTGATGATGACACCAAAGGCATGATCTTCGTCATGGCTGCACATCAGCACAACGGACTGCTCGAACGGTGAATCGTCGAGGTGCGGCATGGCAATCAACATTTTGCCGCCAAAGCCGCGGCTGAGATCAAGGGACGGGAAACGCGTCATGGTCATTGGTTTAACCTAAGATGTCTCAATGCCGACTCAAAGATCACAGCGAAATGAGCGGCATTTCGACAAGGTGGGCTTGCTCTTCAGCACAGCTTAGGGCCATGGGGCCTGCATCCGGAGATGGCTCCGGTACAGAACAAGTGTTTGAGGACTTCTATGATCGAGACTGGCCAAACCGTACCCAACACCTCCGTCTTTGAGGCCACCGCCGAAGGCCCAAAGCCCGTGGAGACCGATGCACTCTTCGCGGGCAAGACGACGGCGCTCTTTGCCGTGCCAGGGGCGTTCACGCCAACCTGTTCGGCGAAGCACTTGCCCGGCTTTGTGGAAAAGGCCGCCGAATTCACATCGAAAGGTGTCGATCAGATCGTTTGTCTGTCGGTCAACGATGCCTTTGTGATGGCCGCGTGGGGCGACAGCGCCAACGCCACTGATATCATCATGCTGGCCGACGGAAATGGTGCATTAACACAAGCCCTCGGTCTCGAAATGGACGGAACGGGATTTGGCATGGGCATGCGGTCACAGCGTTTTGCCATGGTTCTTGATGGAACCACGGTCAAGCACCTGTTCATTGAGGAGCCGGGCGCTTTTGAGGTGTCCTCAGCGGAGCACGTTCTGGCCAACCTTTAACAGCGGCCATACTTTCTTGGCGGTATTGAGGGGTTTGCAAGATCGCTGTGCTCTGCTCATCTAATGAAGATGGCAGCCGACGTGACCCCAGCAGATCTCCGACCGCTCCCGAGCGAGGCGTCTCGGGCGCAGGCGCTTGCCAGTTCGCTGCTTGTCACGATTGGTGCTTTTCTTGCGGCCGCTGTGATGCTTGTCGCCGCGGCCGTGTCGCTGCCGATCATGTTGGTCGCCAGCGCCACCTTGGAGCAGAGCAAGCGACCACCGCGGCGCGGCTGGCAAGAGCTTGAAGCCCCTCGCGCTTAACCAAGCATTCCGTCGCCGTCGGGATCCAAAAACTCGTGCAAGTGGACGATAAAGTAGCGCGTATGGGCGCTATCAACGGTGGCTTGCGCTTTGCTGCGCCATGCTTTCTCCGCTTCGGCGAAATTGGGGAAAATGCCCACAATATCGAGGGAATCGATGTTGCGAAAACGCGCTTCCTGCGGGCTGGTAAGCTCGCCGCCGAAAACGAGATGGAGAAGTTGGGGTGTTTCGTCGCTCATGACGGTTCTGCCTTTAGGGTCTGAGGGTGCGAAGATCGCTGGGGAGATGAGCCAGGCGTTCTAGCACAGCGGAGGAAAGAGGTGTTGCGGTGCACACAAGCCCAGGTTGAGCAGCTTCACTTTGACCAAAGGTGAACGGTCTGCCGAGATGGTCGCCGATCCACGCTCCGGACTCCTCGGCGATGAGCGCTCCAGGAGCGACATCCCAGTCTGATTTACGGGCCAAGGCGATGGTTGCGTCATACGCGCCTGCCGCCACAAGTGCGAGGCGGTAGCTGGTGGAATTGACATACCCGACATCCATAGCGGGCCATGGTTGAGGCCAGCTGGGATGCGCAAACATTTGCGCCTGGCCCAGCATCCGGCAACCAGCAACACGGCTCTGAGAGGTCGCAGAGATGGGTGATCCGTTGAGCCGGGCACCACCACCGGCAACCGCGTCATACATTTCGTCCCTCATCGGACAATAAATCGCCGATGCGATGACATGCGCACCCTCGGTGATCGCGAGGCAAACGGTAAAATTGTCCTGACCCCGAACAAAGGCGCGCGTTCCGTCGATGGGGTCCACAATAATCGTTCGTGACGCATCAAATCGACTCAAATCGTCAGCACTCTCCTCCGACAACCAACCATAATCTCGGCGGGGGCCCGTCAGCAGTGCTTCTCGAAGCGCAGCATCAGCCTTCATATCCGCTTCGGTGACCGTTGAGCGGTCATCCTTTTGCCAGATGTCCAAATTCTTATTGCGGAAGAGAGGCTTAATGACGTCTCCGGCGATATGCGCGGCGTCCACCAAGGCGTCCCGTTCGTCTTTTAAGGAGAGAAGGGTGAGATCAATCGCCGGCAATGGTCATCTCTTCGATCAACAAGGTCGGCGCATTGATAGACCCCCGACGTTTAAGATCGTTCCCCACTTCTAGATTTTTCCACATATCGAGCAAATTGCCAGCAATCGTGATTTCTGAGACGGGATAGGCAATGGCACCGTCTTCAATAGCGAACCCTGCGCATCCGACGGAAAAGTCACCGGTGTTGCCGTTGATCTGGGGGCCAAACATATCCGTCACAAGCAAGCCGTGTCCGGCAGCCCTCACAAGCTCCTTGGGGGATCGCGTTCCAGGCAAAAGATCGAGATTAGAGGGACCAGAGCTTGGTGATCCGCCGGTTCCGCGTTTTGCCCGTCCATTCGTCTTAAGACCGAGCTGCTTGGCTTGCGCTGCGTTGAGAAACCATTGGGTCAGCACACCATCCGCGATCAGATCGAAGGCGGCACAGGTCACGCCTTCACCATCAAAAGGTTTGGAGCCAAAGCCGCGCGGCCTCAGCGGATCGTCCCGGACCACAACCGAGGGGGAGAAAAGCTGCTCACCGAGTTTTTCCAAAAGAAAACTCGTTCCCCGGGCGATGGACGCCCCATTGGCCGCGCCCGCCAGTGGGCTGAGGAGTGATGATGCGAGGCGCTGCTCAAAAACAACGGGTGCTTTGGTGCTTGTCATTTTCCGCGGGTTCAAGCGGCGAACGGTGCGCTCGCCGGCGACCCGACCGATGTCCTCGGCCGTCCGCAGATCATCCAAAAAGACCGCGCCATCGCCATCATAATCGCGTTCCATGCCCGTGCCTTCTCCGGCTAGAACAGAGACCCCCAACGAGTGACTGCCGCCCGATTTGCGGCCGGAAAACCCATGCGATGTGGCAAAGATGCTCTCACCATAACCCACCGAGGCGCTCGCTCCACTCGAATTGGTGACGCCATCAACCGACCGCGCAGCGTCTTCGCAGGCTGCGGCCCTGGATATAAGATCATCCGTGGACGGCTCCACGCCGTCGGATAGTTCAAGGTCGGGG
>JBCCBY010000302.1:0-3487 GCA_039033795.1 Pseudomonadota bacterium
CGAATATTGGTTCTGAATCGGCGCGGGCCTTTGTCAAAAAGGTCATTGCACGTGAAGAGCAGATGATCCGATTTATCGACCTCAGCCAAGTGATGCCGCAAGGCTTGGCGCAAGCAGCCTGAGACGACTTATGAGCAGCACGCCCAAACCTCGCGGTCTTGAGTTCGAGTACGACGAATCGGATTTTTCGCACATCAAAGGCATGATCTACGATGATGCAGGGATTTTTCTTCCTGACACGAAGATGAACCTTGTTTATTCACGGCTGGCACGGCGTCTGCGCGTCCTCAAGATGAAAAGGTTTAGTGATTACATTGCCTATGTTGCGGGAAAAGATGGGCGTGAGGAAAGAGGCCATCTTCTCTCTGCACTGACCACAAATCTCACCCACTTCTTCCGAGAGCCGCATCACTTTGACATCATCAAAAATGAGATTGCCAAGGAAGCGCTTGCAAAAACCGCGCGAGGCGGAAAGTATCGTATTTGGTCAGCAGGCTGTTCGTCAGGAGAGGAACCATACTCTCTTGCAATCGCGCTGCTGGACGTGGCGCCCGAATTGGCCAAGCGCGATGTCAAAGTTCTGGGAACGGACATTGACCCTGTCGTTGTGAATCGCGCCACCACCGGGCTTTACGATCGTGAAGTGGTCGATCCGGTGGAGCCGCGCTTGCGTGAGCTTTACTTCCAGTCGGGTTGGGGCCCCAATGCTGATCGCTTCTGTGTTGGCGACGAAGTGCGAGCGATGGTTGAATTTCAATTGCTTAACTTGATGGGGCCGTGGCCAATTCGAGAGGCGATTGATGTCGTGATGTGCCGCAACGTTGTGATCTATTTCGACGATGCCACCAAGGCCGTTCTTTGGCAGCGTTTTTCAGAGGCACTGGACCCCGGCGGTTGGCTCTTTATCGGGCATTCGGAACGTATCACGGGTCATGCCAAAGAACGGTTCGAGTCATCAGGGCTCACCACTTATCGGCGAGTGCGGTAACAGCCTGTTTCTCATGCTTGAGTAGGAATAATTAAGCCACGTTTGATACGCGATAATGAGGCGATGGGGCGATCGTCCGCTTGAGGGATTGTAGAGCGATGTCAGTGTTCAAGGTTTTGAAGGTCGTGGTGGTCGACGATATGTCGATTAGCCGTGGGCTGATTGGCCAGACTCTTGAGCAGATTGGTGTGACCAATGTTCGCTATGCAGAGGATGGCAAGGAAGCCCTTAAACTGATGAAAGAAGACGTCGCTCATTTGGTGATCAGCGACTACAATATGCCGAAAATGAGTGGTTTAGAGCTGCTCGCGGCGCTTCGCGGTCATGCCAAAACCGCGAAGGTTGGCTTTATCCTCATCACCGGAAAGGCGACGCGTCCCATCCTCGAAGAAGGTGTTCGCCTCAAAATGAACAACTACCTTCTCAAGCCTTTTGAGCCTGATCAATTGATCGACGTGGTCAAGCAGGTGTTTGCCAAAAAACCAGCGCCCGCGAAAAAGGCGAGCTGACGGCACAACATCATCAGGCGGTCGATGCGAGCGGCCTTGGCTGGCCTGATGCTTTGCTGGTGATAAGCTAAAGCTCCGATCGCAGCAAAGCCATCAATTCGGCCGCGGGCATGGACCTGATGAGCGCTGCGCCCTGACCCGCCCACTGAGCACCAAAGCCGGGCTCCCCAGCAGCTTTCGCGGCAGCGTTGAGCGCCTTTCCTGCGTCATAGGCGATGGGGTAGTCGGGGATTGGAGGGAGCTTTGATCCAGCCAAGCTTGTGAAGCGATTGACAAGACATCGGGCGGGCCGACCCGAAATGACAGAAGTCATCGTGGTGCAGATGGAATCATGTGAGGTGAGTGCTGTGCGATAATCCTCATCCGCACTTGATTCAGCACACGTTACAAAAGCTGTTCCCATTTGTGCTGCCGCCGCGCCCAGTTCACGCACAGCTCTTATACCAGCGCCATTCATAATCCCGCCGGCAGCGATAATGGGCAAGGACGTGCTTTTGACCAACAGCTGTGTAAGTGCGAGCGTTCCAAGCTCTTCATCCTCTGCAGACAGATCGAACATACCGCGATGGCCACCTGCTTCATAACCCTGCGCCACCAGTCCATCGATGCCAGCGCGTTCGGCCAGACGCGCCTCCGTGAGGTTGGTGACCGTCGCGACAATGCGGCATCCTGCGTTTTTTAGCGCATCGATTTTGTCTTGAGTTGGCAATCCGAAATGGAAGCTCACCACGGGCGGTGCCCGATCGATCAGCATGGCGAGCATATCGTCATCCTCATCAAAGCCTTTATAGATAACGCGTAGACTGTCCGGAGGGGCTGCATTGAAGGCTTGAAACTGCGGCGTGAGCGCTGCGAGCCAGTTTGCCTCACGCGCCCGGTTTTTCAGAGGCGCGGGGTGGACGAAGACATTGACCAAAAATGCGCGTTTCGTGCGTGCGCGGGTCCCATCGATTGCTTGGCAGGCGCCCTCAGCGTCAAGAGCACCGACCGCGATCGATCCAAGCCCGCCGGCATTGGAAACCGCCGCCGCCAGGGCAGGTGTTGAGACACCAGCCATCGGTGCTTGAACAATCGGGAGCTCCAGTCCGAGATCTTTCAGGAAATCCATATCGATCGATCAGCTCCCCCTGCGCTTGCGCTTTCTTTAGCGGAGAAACCGCCTCCAGATCACCCCAGAGACGTCCTCGCCGCCCGAACAGGCGTTGTCGTCAACACGCCGTTGAACTGCCCTCGACGTTCACCCTGGAATCATTGCGCATGGCGGAATTGCCCTTAGTCTTGGGCAGGGAGTGCACGTCATGCCGATACCTTTCCCCGCGCCGCTTGCGACCTTTGCTGCTCGGGCTCACGAGACGAGAGGGCGGCTGCACGGCGAACAAGAGAGCGAATCCCGCACCCCGTTTCAACGTGATCGCGACCGGATCCTGCACACGGTCGCGTTCAGGCGCCTCAAGCACAAAACGCAAGTTTTTGTCTTTCATGAGGGCGATCACTATCGCACGCGCCTGACCCACAGTTTAGAGGTGAGCCAGATTGCGCGGGCGTTGGCGCGGCGGCTGATGCTGGATGAAGATCTCGCGGAGGTGGTGGCGCTGTCCCATGACCTTGGTCATCCGCCCTTTGGCCATACCGGGGAGGACGTCCTCGAAGAGCTTATGGCCGGGGCTGGGGGCTTCGACCATAACGCACAAACACTCCGTCTGCTCACAAAATTGGAACGCCAGCATGGTGCTTATGTCGGGCTCAACCTGACGTGGGAGACCCTTGAGGGGACGGTGAAACACAACGGACCGCTGGTCGGCGAGCACCGCATCAAAGACAAGCCGCTTCCCGTCGCCATCGAGGAATATGCTGAACGCCAAGATCTTTGGTTGCACACCTTCCCAAGCCTTGAAGCGCAGCTCGCCGCCCTTGCGGACGATATTGCTTACAACAATCACGATGCCGATGATGGGCTGAGGGCCAACCTCTTCTCCTTTGAGGAGGCAAC
>JBCCBY010000303.1:0-3444 GCA_039033795.1 Pseudomonadota bacterium
ACCGTACAAGGCTCGGGCTTTGCCGGGACCGCTGGCGCGGTGGCAGCGGGCGCTGCGATTCTCGATTCAGATGACAGCGGCAGCAGCAGCAGCGCAGACACCCCAGCCGCTGCCGGTGATCCCAGCGACACCGAAGCAGCGCCCACCGAGCCCGAGACGTCGGATGATCCCCTCGACAGCATTGATTTCAGTGATCTTGAAAACACCACCGGAGAGGACATTGTCGGCGCCTTGCGGGATGGATCCGAGGCGCTTCGCGAGGTTCATGAAGGCGTGAGCGATGGCACAATCAGTGATGTGCCCGCCTTTTATTCTGCCATTCGCGCTGAAAATCTGTCGGAAGCCATCATTATCGTGGCCGGGGTGATCGCGGTCATGGCAGCGCTATCGATCTTCTTCGCGCGGGTTGATGACTGGAACCAACACAAGCGCTAAGCGCTTCGCGTGGTCGCGACCCATTCATCGTCTTCCTGCACCTCGCGCTCGAACATCAAGAAGTCGTAGTAACCGCAACGTTTTTGCGTCGGAAAGTCCCGACAAATTTCCGGCCGTGCGTGATAGATTGTGCAGCCCCGGGTCTCTGTATCAAGAAATCGGCAGACCGAACCGAAGTGTTCATCCCATTTGTGGCGAAGCACGCGCGGGCTCTCTTCGTCACCCTTTTTGGTGAACCGTGCTTTTGCGTCTTTCTTCTTCAAGCCAAAATGCTTGGCCAGGCGCTTTTGATCATCATCATCACAAGGAATATGCTCGTAGGAACAGCAATAGGCGGGGCATTTGATGCAGTTGTACTTGATCGTCTTGGCCTTTGGGTTCATCGGCATTGATCTTTGGAAGTACCCGCCCCCGATGACAAGGACCTCGCTATGATCCCCCGCTATGCACGCCAGCCGATGGTCGAGCTTTGGAGCGACGCAACAAAATTTCGCATCTGGTTCGAGATTGAAGCCTATGCGGCCGAAGCGATGGCCAAGCTTGGCGTGATCCCCGAACAAGCTGCAAAAGTTGTTTGGGAAAAGGGTTCGCAGGCGGAATTTTCCGTCGAGCGCATTCACGAGATTGAAGCTGAAACCAAGCATGATGTCATCGCGTTTTTAACGCATCTCGCAGAACATGTGGGTGACGAAGCGCGATTTGTGCACCAAGGCCTCACCAGTTCAGATATTCTCGACACAACGCTTTCTGTTCAGCTGTCACGTGCATCTGATTTGCTCATTGAAGGGATGGAGCGAGTTCTTGCTGCGTTGAAAAAACGCGCAGAGGAGCATCGCTATACACTGACGATTGGCCGCAGCCATGGAATTCACGCCGAACCCACCACGTTTGGTGTCAAGCTCGCTGGTTTCTATGCGGAGTTTGATCGAGGTCTCGCACGCCTCAAAACGGCGCGTGAAGAGATTGCGACCTGCGCCCTGTCCGGGGCGGTTGGGACATTTGCTAATGTCAGCCCAGACGTTGAAACCTATGTGGCAGAAAGACTGGGCCTGCGGCCAGAACCGGTCTCGACGCAGGTGATCCCGCGTGACCGGCATGCAGCATTTTTCGCCGCCCTCGGCGTTATCGCATCGTCTGTTGAGCGCCTGGCAACAGAGGTTCGGCACCTGCAAAGAACAGAAGTTCTTGAGGCTGAAGAATACTTCTCAAAAGGCCAAAAAGGCTCGTCAGCCATGCCGCATAAACGCAATCCCGTCCTGACCGAAAACCTCACAGGTCTTGCACGCCTTGTCCGGTCGGCCGTGTTGCCAGCCATGGAAAACGTCGCGTTATGGCATGAGCGGGACATTAGCCACTCGTCGGTCGAGCGCGGTATTGCTCCTGACGCCACCACCCATCTCGATTTTGCCCTCCATCGTCTGGCTGGCGTGATGGAAAACCTGGTTGTGCATGCGGACAACATGCAAAACAACGTCGATCGCTTGCATGGTCTTGTCTTTTCTCAACGGGTGCTGCTCGCCTTGACCCAGGCGGGGGTCAGCAGGGAGGACTCCTATCGCCTTGTTCAACGCAACGCGATGAAGGTGTGGGACGAGGGAACGGATTTCCTCAGCCTGCTGAAAGCCGACGATGACGTGATGGCCGCGCTACCCGCTGCCAAAATCGACCCGCTGTTCGATATGACCTATCATACCAAAAACGTGGATGTAATTTTTGAGCGCGTGTTTAACACCTAATCAGGCCACGTCCTATCGAACGCGGCGCGTGCAATCAACCAAGAACGCAAGCGCCACGAGACCCGAATAAGCCAAGAGTGCCGTTCTTGCAAAGGCTTCAATCGATTGGTCCTCCGCCGGCGGAACTTGCCCTATAGCTTGCATGACCAGCATCGCGACCATCAGCAGCACCAGCGTCAGCTGGCCCAGAACGCCCTTCGGCGTCGTCGCGCGCATATAGATCATCAGCCCTAAGAACAAGAGCCCAACTTCGATAAGCTGCGAGAACACTTGGTATCGCCAGAGGCCAAAGCCAAACTTGGGATCGCCGTAAAAAAGAGGCAGATCCTGTGTGTGAACGACCAAGTCGAGGACCCAGTGAGACGTGACGGCAAATGCCACGATCGCAGCTGCCGCCCACCGCCTCGACGGGCGAGCCACAACCACATAGATGAGTGCCAGAAGGGTTGACCAGAAAACCGTGGCAACAACACTATGTGAGTACGGTATGAAATAAAGATCGAGATGGGACGCTGGGAGGAAATTTGGCACCACGCGTGCGCCCTCGATACCCAGTAGGATAAAGACAGCCCACAAATAGTCGGCAAACTGCACAGCAAAAAATAGAAACCACAGCGGAACCTGCCCCACCAGTTTTCGCGCGCCGAAGGCCGCCGCGTAATGTCCCACGAACATACAATCCCCCTCGCCTTTTTGAGGAGCATGACCCAAAACTCAAAGGGCAACAAGGCTTTCGTCTTAAGCCTCGGTCGATTGCCCTTCAGTGAGCCAGTCAGGTAACAGACTGTCTTTACCACGTTGATAATAGTCGAGAGAGCCCTTGATCTTCGCAAAGTGGGTCACCCGCCCCCGCCTGTCGAAAATCAGTGTCGCCAAAATCAGCTTAAAGATGTAATTTTTAATTTTGCGGCGTAACCATTTTTTACCGCGACCGTTGATGTGCATGTGTTTGTAAGCACTGCCTTTGGCCATATATTCGTGCCTGAACTTTAAATAGCGGATGGAAGGATCAACGTTGGTCCCACCAATATGATGGGCATAAAGACCTTCGACTCGAACAATACTGTGACCGCAGGCTAGGATACGCTGGCAGAGTTCGTTATCCTCGCCATACATGAAGATATTCTCGTCAAAAAAACCAATCTTACGCCAAACATCCATTCGGCCCAAAAGAAACGCACCAAGAACGAATTTGGTGCTGACGACCCGTTGTTGCTCGACAGGCAGTGACGGTTTTTCACTAAATGTAAGCTCAGGGCTTAGAAAAGGATGC
>JBCCBY010000304.1:0-3442 GCA_039033795.1 Pseudomonadota bacterium
GCCGATTCCGATCCGAATCCATCAACAGTCATTTCCATTTCCACCTTTTGACGCCCGGTCACTTCGACATCCGTTCCGTCAAAGCTCCCGGATCTTCGCCCTGACGCGCTGTTCGAGCGCCTCGGCCCGGTTTGGTGACCGTCTCCTGACAGACTTCGAAGCATCAGAAGAGGCATTGGATGTCCCTGTACCGAGTTTCATTCTTCAACCACTTTTTGAAAATGCGCTGAAATATGCCGTCGGGCAGAGCCTTGAGCCCACAACGGTTCGGCTCTCGGCCTGGATCGACGAAGGTTGGCTTGAAATTCGACTCTCTGATACGGGTGCAGCTGGACACGAGCCTTCTTACGACAAGAAAGCATCAACCGGCATTGGCCTTCAAAATGTCGAGGCCCGTCTCAAGTCCAGTTATGGCCAAGACTATCGATTCGCCCTCGAACAAAACAAACCCCGCGGCGCGTGTGTCTCTCTCGCTTTGAAGGCTTCAGTGCCAACGCCCCCTCTCCGCACACCTGAAATAGCAGAATAGGAGGCAGCTCAACGCCGCTGCACCCACGCAATTGCACAGACTTGTGACCGTGATAACCTGCCAATTTAGCCCAAAAGGACCGCCGCATGAAAAGATGTTTCTCTCTTGGCATCACCGCCTGTATATCGATACTCTACGGAGCATTTTTGACAAGCCACGCGTTCAGCCAAGATGATCTGGGCATAGGGCCCGGGGGCCGTCCCGTCGGTGCTGAATGGTCTCGAAGCCCGGTTTATGCCGCGAACGGTATGGCTGCGACGGCCCATCCATTGGCGAGCCAAGTGGCGATCGATATCCTCAAGGCCGGAGGCTCCGCTGTGGATGCGGCCATCGCAGCGAACGCGACCTTGGGTTTGATGGAGCCAACAGGTAACGGGATTGGCGGCGATCTTTTTGCGATCGTCTGGGATCCTGAGACGGAGATGCTTTATGGCCTCAACGCCTCGGGTCGCTCGCCGCAAGGCCAATCACTCGATCAGCTTAAAGAGAAAATCGGTGATGGCGATCGCATTCCGCCTCTTGGGGCTTTGCCTGTGAGTGTTCCCGGTGCGGTCGATGGATGGTTTGAGCTACATGATCGGTTCGGTCAATTGCGCATGCGGAGAGTGTTGGCTCCTGCAATCGAATATGCAGAGAACGGATTTCCGGTCTCCCCTGTCATCGCCTATTATTTTCAAAGGAACCTCAATGCGTTCGAACGCAACATCGATATGATCGATGAGTTCGACAACGCGCGCGCTACTTATTTTTCATCCGGTGCTCCCCAAGAAGGCGCGATTTTTCGCAACCCTGACTTGGCCAACACCTATCGTCTTCTCGGTAAAAAGGGGCGCAGCACTTTTTACAAAGGTGTCATTGCCAAGACGATCGACGCTTATATGCAAAGGATCGATGGCCCATTGCGGTATGAGGATTTCGCAAGCCATCAAAGCGAATGGGTAGAGCCTGGATGTGTCGACTATCGCGGTACAGAGCTTTGTGAACTCCCGCCAAATGGACAGGGTTTTGCGGCGCTTCAGATGGTCAATATATTGAAGAATGTTGAACTGGCTCAATGGCCAAGGGGGTCCGCTGAGGCGATCCATTACATGACCGAAGCCAAGCGCCTAGCATTTGAGGATTTGGCACGATTTTACGCAGATCCGACCTTTGAAGATGTTCCTGTCATTGCTTTGCTCTCGGAGGAGTATGGGCGCAAGCGGTTTTCGCTCATCGACGCCAATGCAGCGACCCAAGATTTCGGGCCGGGTGAGCCCCTACTCGAGGGCGAGGGAGACACCACCTATCTCACGGTGGCGGACAGTACAGGGATGATGGTGTCTCTTATTCAATCGAACTACCGCGGCATGGGTTCTGGCCTTGTGCCTGATGGTCTGGGCTTCATGCTCCAAGATAGAGGTGAGCTCTTCTCTCTCGACGCCGATCATCCTAATGCGTATGAACCTGGGAAAAGACCATTCCACACGATCATCCCAGCTTTCCTGATGCGGGATGGCCAACCCTTGATGAGTTTTGGGCTGATGGGTGGTGGTATGCAGCCCCAGGGCCATGTTCAGGTGCTGGTTAACATGGTTGATTACGGCATGAATATCCAAGAGGCTGGCGACGCTGCGCGGTTCAACCATGACGGTGGTCGCCAGCCGACTGACGATCTTAACGAGGATGGTATCGACACCTTGGGAACATTGTTTCTCGAGCCGGGCGTGCCCTCGTCCACGATCGAACAGCTCAAAACGATGGGTCATGCCGTTCAAGTGATCGAGGACGGCGTGATGTTCGGCGGGTATCAAGCCATTATGCGCGACCCCGAGACCGGCGTTTATGCTGGCGCGACAGAAATGCGCAAGGACGGCACCGTTGCGGGGTATTGAGGGCTTTTTGTCCGCGTTGATCCGGGCCACATCGCCTCTATAGTCGCCCGCAAGCGACCAAGAGGCAGGGCCATGTTCACGCATTTCTTTCACGAGCTAAAGGCCAAAGAGGTGCCCGTGAGCCTTCGCGAGTACCTCACCCTGCTCGAGGCCATGGATGCCGATCTTGCGGACCAAAAGGTCGAGCATTTCTACTATTTGTCGCGCAGTTTGCTGGTCAAAGACGAGCGCCATCTCGATAAATTTGATCGTGTTTTCGGTGAAGTCTTCGAAGGCATTGAGGCTTTGGCTGATCTTCCGGAGCACGAGCGCGAAATCCCAGAGGACTGGCTTCGCGCACTTAATGAGAAATTTTTGACCGAGGAAGAAAAGGCAGAGATCGAAAAGCTCGGCGGTTGGGACGAGCTCATGAAGACGCTTGAAGAGCGTCTTAACGAGCAAAAAAAGCGCCATGAGGGCGGCAACAAGTGGATCGGCACCGGCGGCACGTCCCCTTTTGGTCATTCGGGTTATCACCCTGAAGGCATTCGTATTGGTGGTCAGTCCAAGAACAAAAAAGCTGTTAAGGTCTGGGAAAAGCGCGACTACAAAAACCTCGATGGTGATGTTGAGCTTGGAACACGGAATATCAAAGTGGCGTTGCGTAAACTTCGCCGGTTTGCACGTCAGGGTGCGGCCGATGAGTTCGATCTTGACGGAACAATTGATGCAACGGCCCGTAACGGTTTTCTTGATGTGCAGATGCGCCCTGAACGGAGGAATGCGGTTAAGCTTCTTGTGTTCTTCGACATCGGTGGATCGATGGACCCTTACGTGAAGCTGTGTGAGGAACTTTTCTCAGCCGTCAAAACCGAGTTTAAGCATCTGGAGTATTTCTACTTTCACAATTTTCTCTATGACTTTGTGTGGAAAGACAACGCCAGGCGTTGGTCAGAGAAAACGCAAACATGGGATGTTCTGCATACATATGGATCAGACTATATGGTGTTGTTTGTCGGCGATGCATCCATGAGTCCCTATGAGATCACGATGCCTGGTGCCC
>JBCCBY010000305.1:0-3409 GCA_039033795.1 Pseudomonadota bacterium
AATAGTCGACGCGCTTACCAAGAAGGTTCTGACGGAACCGGCCTTGCTTACCCTTCAGCATGTCAGACAGTGACTTCAGCGGACGTTTGTTCGTGCCCGTGATGACCCGGCCGCGGCGACCATTGTCGAACAGGGCGTCCACCGACTCTTGAAGCATCCGCTTTTCGTTCCGCACAATGATGTCCGGCGCGCGAAGCTCAATGAGACGCTTCAGGCGATTGTTCCGGTTGATCACCCGGCGGTAAAGGTCGTTGAGGTCTGAGGTCGCAAAACGGCCACCGTCGAGCGGCACGAGCGGGCGAAGCTCTGGCGGAATGACCGGGATCACCGTCATGATCATCCACTCAGGCTTGTTACCGGACTGGATGAAGCTCTCGATCAACTTCAGGCGCTTTGCGAGTTTCTTCGGCTTCAGCTCCGATGTCGATTCAGCGATCTCGACACGCAGCTGTTCGCAGATCATCTCCAGATCCATGTTGCCCAGGATCTCGCGGATGGCCTCTGCACCAATACCGGCGGTGAACTGATCTTCACCATACTGCTCTTGTGCCTCCATATACTCTTCTTCGGAGAGCAGCTGCATAGGCTCAAGCGGCGTGATGCCGGGTTCGATGACGATGTAGTTTTCGAAATAAAGAACCCGCTCAACATCTTTCAATGTCATGTCCAGGAACATCGAGATCCGGGACGGAAGCGATTTTAGGAACCAGATATGCGCGACAGGCGCGGCGAGCTCAATATGGCCCATCCGCTCACGGCGCACTTTCGATAGGGTCACTTCAACGCCGCATTTCTCGCAGACGACGCCTTTGTACTTCATGCGCTTATATTTACCGCAGAGGCACTCATAGTCCTTCATTGGACCAAAGATCCGTGAGCAGAAGAGACCGTCCCGCTCGGGCTTGAACGTCCGATAGTTGATCGTTTCGGGCTTTTTGATTTCGCCGAAGGACCAGCTGAGGATCTTCTCGGGCGAGGCCAGCGAGATTCGGATCTGGTTGAACGTCTGTGGCTGCGCCAGCGGATTAAAGACGTTTGCGAGTTCCTGAGACATAGTTATTGTCCTTTCGGGCCAGTATGAACGACGCCAATCTCAACGCCTTGGTCGCTGGATAAGTCCTCTTCGTAACCAGTAACGTCCAAAACACTCAACGATTGAACGATCATCATAACGTCTGTATAATGATATTCATTGGCACGTTTATGCAAAGTGCCAACAACTCTCACCCGCTTGCCTAAATTGCTTTCGGATGACTCGGCGCCATCAAACTCGAGCAAGATACGCTCGACTCTACGCAGCCTCCGTCGATCACGAGCATCTGAAGCGTCTCGATTACCCGATATCGAAACGCGTCTATCAAGCCATAGAACATCAGCACCGAACATTTCTTCGCCGACCACTACGAAGTCACCGAGAAGTCTTCCCTCAAGCGTTGTTCCGGGATCAGCAAATCTAAGGGTGTCAGACAGAGCGTTTGCGCCAGACCCTAGAAGAACAAAAAGGGTCGTGAACAGCGCTAAGCTGTAGCCGTTGAACTTCATCGGTTCTGCAGCTCCACGTTAAGACCAAGCGACCGCATCTCTTTGACAAGCACGTTGAAGCTTTCCGGGATTCCGGCTTCAAAGCTATCGTCACCGCGGACGATGGCTTCATAGACTTTTGTCCGGCCCGCCACGTCGTCCGACTTCACGGTCAGCATCTCTTGAAGCGTGTAGGCGGCGCCGTAGGCTTCAAGCGCCCAGACTTCCATCTCGCCAAAGCGCTGGCCACCGAACTGCGCCTTACCGCCCAATGGCTGCTGGGTGACGAGCGAGTACGGACCAATCGAACGCTCGTGGATCTTGTCGTCGACCAGGTGGTGCAGTTTGAGGAGGTATTTGTACCCCACCGTCACCGGACGCGCGAACGCATCGCCTGTCCGGCCATCATGCAAGGTCACTTGCCCGGTTTCTGAGATTCCCGCCTTGTTCAGCATCTCAACGATCTCGCCTTCGCGGGCACCGTCGAACACGGGTGTGCCGATGGGAACGCCTTTGAAAAGGTTCTTGCCAAGCTCTTTGAGATCTTCCTCATCGGACGGAAGCTCTTGGTCTGGACCATAAACCTCTTTGAGCTGACTGATGAAATCCTCTTTACCAGACTGGCCGCGCTGCCAGGCCTCCCAGCCCTCTTGAATACCGCGACCCAAACCACGGCAAGCAAAGCCCAAATGGGTTTCAAGGATCTGGCCGACATTCATCCGTGAGGGCACGCCGAGCGGGTTCAAAACAATGTCCACCGGTGTGCCGTCTTCGAGGAACGGCATGTCTTCCATCGGAGCGATTTTTGAAATCACCCCCTTGTTGCCATGGCGACCGGCCATCTTGTCTCCAGGCTGAAGCTTCCGCTTCACCGCCACAAAGACTTTGACCATCTTCATCACACCAGGAGGCAACTCGTCTCCACGCTGAAGTTTTTCAACCTTGTCCTTAAAGCGATCTTCGAGGCGCTCGCGGCTCTCTTCGTATTGCTGCTTAAGGCCTTCGATCTCGCCCATTTTGGCGTCATCGGCGATGGCGATCTTCCACCACAAGCCGCGCTGGGTCTCCTTCAAGGCGTCGCGGGTGACGTCGCCTTTAGCGAAGCCCTTCGGACCAGAGAGTGCTTGTTGGCCAAGAAGCATTTCTTCGAGACGACCAAAGATGTTGCGATCGAGGATGGCTTGTTCGGCATCACGGTCGATCGCAAGACGTTCGATTTCGTCGCGCTCAATTTGCTGCGCCCGTTCGTCTTTTTCCACCCCATGGCGGTTGAAGACGCGGACCTCAACCACGGTACCCGCGACACCCGGCGGCAATTTGAGCGACGTATCACGAACGTCAGCGGCTTTTTCGCCGAAGATCGCACGGAGGAGTTTCTCCTCTGGTGTCATGGGGCTTTCACCCTTTGGCGTGATCTTACCGACCAAGATATCGCCCGGATGCACTTCCGCACCAATCGCGACAATGCCCGCTTCATCGAGGTTGCGCAGCGCCTCCTCAGAAACGTTCGGGATATCGCGGGTGATTTCTTCGGGACCAAGCTTGGTGTCACGCGCCGCAACTTCGAACTCTTCCAAGTGGATGGACGTGAAAACGTCATCCCGCACAATCCGCTCACTGATCAGGATTGAGTCTTCGAAGTTGTAGCCGTTCCACGGCATAAACGCGACGAGCACGTTTTTGCCGAGCGCAAGCTCACCAAGATCGGTGGACGGACCATCAGCGATGATATCCCCCGCCTCAACCACGTCACCGATTTTCACCAGCGGGCGCTGGTTGATGCAGGTGTCTTGGTTGTAGCGCTTGAACTTCCGCAGGTTGTAGATGTCGACGCCTGGCTTGGTCGAATCCGTTTCCTGGGTGGCGCGGATCACGATCCGCTGGGCAT
>JBCCBY010000306.1:0-3372 GCA_039033795.1 Pseudomonadota bacterium
ATCCAACTGCGTGCGCCGCGCTTCGATCTCTTCAAGAACGATACGCTTCGCTTCATGCAGGGTGCGTCCAGCCAACTGCGCGTTGAGGTAGTTCGACGCTTCGATCAGCGCCGTGGCGGGCAGGCCCTTGGGCAGGCTGATCACGCGGTTTTCGACATCCCCGCCCTCATCAACGATCACGGCCAAGGCCGTCGCCTCATCGAGGCGCACAAATTCTAGATGTTTGAGCGGCCGGTCGGTTTTGGAGGCGACCACCAGGCTTGCCATCTGGGTGAGACCCGAAAGCATCCCCGCCGCATGGTCGAGCATGCCTTGCATATCGCCGGCGTCCGCCTCGTTCTCAAGCGCCGCCCGCTCCTCCGCGGTGGGCTCCCCCACCTCCAGCATGCCATCGACAAACAGTCTGAGACCCCGCTCGGTTGGCAATCGCCCCGCCGAGCTGTGCGGCGCGCCAAGAAGCCCAAGCTCGGTCAGGTCCGCCATGACGTTGCGAATGGTGGCCGGAGACACGCCAAGATCACCGCGCCTGGACAGGGTGCGGCTGCCCACAGGGTCGCCGCTTTCAAGATAGGCCTCGACCAATTCTTTGAAGATCGACCGAGACCGCGCATCGATATGCTGGAGTGTGCTCACGCGGAGCTATGTAGCGGTGCTCACCTCACCCCAAAAGGGCCTTCGCGCCTCTCCGGTCGGTAATCACACTCATCCTCGACGCGGGGGGCAGGCGGGGTTATGGGCGACTCTTCGACAGGAAAGCCCACGCCCATGCGCCCCTCTGGCCGGTCATTTAATGAAATACGCCCCGTCTCCATCGAAACGGGCGTGTCCCGCCATGCCGAGGGCTCCTGCCTGATCAAGTGTGGGCATACCCATGTCCTCTGCACGGCGAGCTGGGAAGAGAACGTGCCGCCGTGGATGCGGGGCAATGGTTCAGGCTGGGTCACCGCTGAGTATTCGATGCTGCCCCGCGCCACGCACACACGGGGGCGGCGGGAGACCAAAAACGGCCCGTCCGGCCGCACCCAAGAGATTCAGCGCCTGATTGGCCGCTCCTTGCGGGCGGTGGTGGACTTTAAGACCCTGGGCGAGCGCCAAATCACGATCGATTGCGACGTGATCCAAGCCGATGGGGGCACCCGCTGCGCCTCGATCACCGGCGGGTTTGTGGCGCTGCGTGAGGCGGTCCGATGGGCGCTTGAAGACGGTGTGATCACCGCCGATCCTTTGAAAGGGTCGGTGGCGGCGATTTCTTGCGGGCTCTTCGGCGGCGGCCCCGTCGTCGATCTCGATTATGATGAGGATTCCAACGCCCAGGCAGACGCTAATTTCGTGATCACCGGCGATGGGGGCGTCGTTGAGGTGCAGGCCACCGCCGAAGGTGACCCATTTTCAGACGAACAATTTCAGGCTCTCTTCACCCTCGCCAAGCAAGGCTGTGCTGAGCTGACCGCGAAACAAAACGAGGTTTGATGTGCCCGACGGAAACATCACACTGACAACGCCTATGCTGGGCCCCGATGCGAAACCTCTCGATCCCGAAACGAGCGAGGCAGACGCTCGCATTCTCGAATGGCAAACCTCGAGTCCCTATTACGTGCCGCCCGCTGACGCCGATAAGCATAAGCATATCGTGGATATCTTGATCCGCGAACGCGCGACCAATCTATCGCAATCCAAACTGTGGCCACTCTATCGGGCGACGCTCAACGAGCTTCTTGATTACCGCCGGGCGGTCAAAATGGTGAACACCGCCGGGCGAATGAACGCCGCGGAGGCCTTCGCCTACGCCTCTGACATGCTGAAGATGAAGCTTCAGGTCGAAGGCTTGGAGCATATCCCCAAAGAGGGGCCGTTCATCATCGCGCTCAACCACCCCACCGGGATTGCTGATGGGTTGGCCGTGCACGATGCTCTTGCGGGCTTACGCGATGATGTGATCGTGTTTGTGAACGCCGACGCGATACGCCTTAATCCGCTTATCACGGACAAACTCATCCCCGTCGAATGGCGTGATGATAAGAAATCGCGCGCCAAAAGCCGCGAGACGCTCAAAGCCACCAACAAGGCGTTTGCGGAAGAGCGCGCCATTGTTCTCTTCCCCTCGGGGCGGCTCGCCTACATCAACCCTGAGAAACAAATGATCGAGCGGCCATGGATGTCGACGGTGGCGAGCCTGCCGAAGCGCTATAAGTGCCCGATTATTCCCGCAAACCTCATTTCACGGAACTCATGGCTTTATTACTGGTTCAACAACGTGAACGAGGAGCTGCGGGACATGACCTTGTTCCATGAGCTCCTGAATAAGAAGAACCAAGTCTTCGATATCAAAATCGAACGTCCGATCACGCATGATCAGCTGCTTGAGGATAATGATGAGGCCGCTGAAGAGCTCCGCCTTTATGTGACCCAAGGGATCCGCGAGGGTTACAGCCTCGAAGAGTGGCGCGCAGCACGCAGCTGACGGAACACTGAACAACCGACGCCGACCTGCCGGGTGCACTTTTCACTATCGTCCGGGACCGCCTTTTCCTTGGCTAGGCCGAAGGGCGGAATTCAGTGATGATCAAATTTTTTCTGCGTTTGCTGGCCGCGGGCTTTGGCTTGAGCACGTCATGGGCACAGCAGCCAATCATCGATGTGCACGTTCACGCGATGCTGCCGACCAGCAACGGCCCTATTCCCGCCTTTGCGTGCGTGCCCTTGGTTCCCACACTGCCAGCACCAACAGGTGTTGACGACTGGCCCATGCAGATGGGCATGACGATGTCCGATCCGCAGTGTGACGACCCCATCGGTGTCCCCGAGACGCCCGAGGCGCTGATGCAGGCGACGATTGACGAGCTGGTGAAAAACAACGCGGTCGGCATTCTGAGTGGACCACCCGATCGCGTTAACGCGTGGAAGGCTGCAGCGCCCGAGCGCTTTATCAAGAGCCTTCAACTGAACATTCGGCGCGATCCCTATTCCGCTGAAGACGCCCGTGAATTCTTCGCTGACGGAGGATTTCTCGTCCTTGGCGAGGTCTCCAACCAATATGTTGGTGTTGGACCGAACCATCCTGACATGATGCCCTATTGGGCGATGGCGGAAGAGATGGGCGTGCCTGTTCAAATCCATATGGGCAGTGGCCCTCCGGGTACGGCCGCTTTCTATAAGGAGTATCGACTCTCCTATGGTGATCCCCTTCTGCTCGAGCCGGTCCTTGCTGCACACCCCAAGCTCAAGATTTCTGTGATGCATATGGCCGAAGGGTTCAATGACGAGCTGATCATGATGCTGTGGACCTATCCGCAAGTCTATGTCGACATCGGCGGCATCATGTGGGGCAAGGGCACGGAGTATTTCTACAAGCAACTGAAGTCGATCGTCGAT
>JBCCBY010000307.1:0-3280 GCA_039033795.1 Pseudomonadota bacterium
CGGGCTTTTTGGTACCATCGCATCATTTTCGACCCAAGACGACGACTTTTAGGACCAGCAGGTTAAAAGACGAAGGCATGGAGCCGAATGCTAGCACACTGACCGAACTTGGCGGTGCCGTTGCGACCGTGCTTGAAAAAGCCGCGCAGGGCGGTGCGTTCCCGGTTATTGCTGTTGCGACATCCGTACGCCGAACAGTCAGGCGCGCCCTTTCCGCCCAAGGGGTGAGAAACCCCGTGATCGCCCTTGATGAAATCCAAGGTAACGCCAAGCCCAAATTGCTCGGAACGGCATGATCGAGATTGTTGAAGCGCTTGCTCCTTTGGCGGCGCTCATAAATGACTGGATTCCCTCCGCTGCGGCTTTGATGGCAAGGCTTTCGCTGCTTATTTTGATGATGCCAGGGCTAAGCGGTGCTGGCGTGCCCACGCGGCTCAAGCTGATCATTGCCCTGACCCTTGTCGTGTTGATCCTGCCCCTGACAGAGCCGATTGGAGCAGAAACTGCCGGTGACTATGCTTTCTTGGTGTTTGGAGAGGCGTTCATCGGGTTTGCGCTTGGCTTCAGCGTACGTGTTTTCGTTTTTGCCCTGAACATCACCGGAACGATCATCGCGCAAGCTTTGTCGCTAAGCCAAATCTTCGGTGTAACGTTGGAGGGTGATAGCTCAAGCCAGCTTGCGACGGTGCTGATCATGGCGGCGGCGACCCTCTTTCTCACGGCTGACCTGGAGGTGGCGATGATTGGCCTCCTGATCGATAATTTGGACGTCATGCCGCTTGGCAGCGCGAGCTTGCTCGTGTCTGGGGCGGTGGCAGAAGAAGCAACGCGTGCGGCGGCCGATGCATTGGCGTTTGGTGTGACTTTGGCCATTCCCTTCATGGTGCTGAACTTTGCCTATTACCTCGTGCTCGGATTTCTCAACCGCGCTATGCCGCAATTGATGGTCACGTTTGTTGGTATTCCCGCCATCACGTTGAGCGGGCTTATTCTGTTCACCCTCGCTGTGTCTGGCCTCTTGGCCCTGTGGCTCAGCCGCGTCTCGGGATCGTTGGCGCTATGAGTGAGGCCGCTGAGAAGGTCGTTGAGGCCTCCCCGGAGAGGCGAAGAAAAGCCAAGGGGCGGGGCGACGTCCCTGTTTCGAACGAAGCCAACACAGCGGCAGCCTATCTTGGCTTTTTGGTCGCGATGCTGATCGTCTCACCTTTTGTGACGTCACTGGTCCTCAGCCTCCGCGGATATCTCTTGCGACCCGAGGCAGCTGGTCTTGCTTTGATTGAGGGAGACCTCGCTGGTGATGCTCTCCGGCAGGGCGCGTTCTTTGTGCTGCCCCTCGTCGCCATTCCTGCCGCGGCGGTGATTGCCTCCTTGTTCGCCCAGCAGGGGATTGTCCTCGCACCGAACAGGATCGCGCCTGACATCAAAAAAATATCGCCCATCGCGGGCGCAGGAAAAAAGTTTGGGCCGCAAGGCCTCACAGAGTTTGGCAAAAGCGCGGGCAAGATGGTCTGTTATTCCGTGATCGGCGGCGTTATTCTCTGGCGTGAGGCCACGGGTGTGCTCCAGTCGGCGGGTGCGCCGGCAGAGTCGCTGGCAAACCTTCTTTTCCGGCAGCTTGTGGTCATGTTCGGTGTGGCGCTTTTGGTTCAAGCGTTCTTTGCGTTGATTGATATTCCCTTGATCAGATCCCAGAGGGAAGGACGCCTGAAAATGTCCGCGCAAGAGGCCAAGGACGAGGCGAAGGAGAACGAAGGCGATCAGGAGATCAAACAGCGACGGCGCCAGCGGGCCGAGAAGATTGCCATGAGCCGCATGGCGCAGGACACCAAAACGGCGGATGTTTTGATCACCAACCCCACGCACTTTGCCGTGGCGCTGAAATGGGAGCGGGCGGGTGATCATCTTCCGATTTGCGTCGCCAAGGGCACCGATGACGTGGCCTTCCGCCTCAGGGACATTGCACGGGAGGCCGGTGTTCCGATCAAGGAAGACCCTCCCTGCGCGCGCTCTCTTTATGCAACGGTCGACCTTGGTGCACCCATCAAGCAGGAGCATTTTGCAGCGGTCGCGGCGGCGATCCGCTTTGCTGATCGGATGCGCGCGAAGAGGAAAGGGCTCGGCTAGGCGTTTTCGAGAGCGAGAACACGCAGGCCATGCCGTCCACGGATTGTTCCAAGTTCTGCGCGGGCAAGGGGCCGTGTTCCCACTGCTGTTTCCGCTTCGAGTGCGACATCGGCAAGATCGCCACCAGGAATAATCAAGCGATCACCCGGAACGAGCGTCACAATTTCCTTTGTCGTTGCCGACCACCGGCTCAACACGCCGCGGACTTCGATCGAGAGACCACCGATTTCCATCGGTTCATCCCCGCGCTGCATCAGCTCACTGAAAATGCTTTCGCAGGTATCGCTGAACAACAGCTCCACGCAGACGTCAGGTTGGTCTTCGATTTTGAGCGTGAATTGCACGAACAAGCGCGGCTCAGGCGGCGGTGGGGTGAGCGGCCAAATCATGGTCGGCTCAATGGTGTCGGGGAGGCGAATGGTCATCCCAAAGGCTGCGTAAATGAGCCCTGCGATCGCCTCAAACACGGTGCTGCCGACAAGGCCATCAAGCTCTTGGGGTTCTGCGTCGTCGGGTGAATGCACGTCCGCCGCACGCAGCAGGAGCGATGTGAGGATTGAGGCGCTCTGCCCAGGAAAGCGGACAAGGCCGCCACGCTCTGGTGGGTCCATCGCGATCGTGACCCCGGGTTTGTTGTCGGTGGCCCGCAGTTCCGTATGCGTGAGGATCGAAACGTCGACCGCTGTTTTGAGCGGGCAGTGGAGCACGGGCTCAAGCACTTCTGCTGCGCGTTCGCCGACAATATCCCAAAGTGGAAGACTATGAGCGATCGAGGGCGGCAGACCAGCGTTGTCCGCCCCGTCATCTCCCACCTTGGCTTTGCGCTGTTCGATCAGCGACCGGATCGCAATTCGTTGTCCCATGTTTACCTCTTACAAGCCATAAGTGTTAAGCGAGACTTTACACGCAAAAGTTAGTTTCAACCTCGGGTTGGTGGTTCCTGAGGAGACGTTGCTATGGCTGAGCAGCCGCTCATCATTAAACGCAAAAAGATTTTCGCCGGTGATGGTCATCACGGTGGTGCATGGAAAGTGGCCTATGCGGATTATCGTGAAATAATTGCTACAAGGAAGCGTGGCATTCCAGTCATTTCAAGATCCGAAATGCTTGCAGAATTGATGCGTCTCAAATACTCGATAGCAGTGTCAGGATCTCA
>JBCCBY010000308.1:0-3227 GCA_039033795.1 Pseudomonadota bacterium
AAGGAAGAATGTCACGCAAATGGCACAATATTTTGTGTCAGGCAAAGGGGATAACCACACCGACCAAAATCAGCAAAACCCCCGAGATCACGTTGATCCGTGCGAGCGTCCGCGGCGCCGTGATCAGGGCGCGCACATGGCCCACGCAGGCGGCCAGCAAGAGGTTGCCAATGAGCGGAATGGCGACCGAGGCGGTGATGATCGCACGGCCAAAAGACAACTTTATGGTCGTGTCGGGATCGACCTTGTTGCGGGTCCCACTGAAACAATGATTATCGCTGATGATACGGTTGATGGTGAGATTTGTGCGACGGATCTCCTGGGTCAGGCCGAGCATGGACCAACATCACCTGCGGTTTTGCTGACCAATTCGGAGAAGCTGGCGCATGATACCGTTGCAGAAGTTGAACGCCTTCTTCACATTTTGCCCACCGCTGATATCGCCAGGCGCGCATGGGAGAATTATGGTGAGGTCATCGTTTGTGACAACGAACGAGAAATGGTTGTCGAAGCCGATCGCATCGCTTCCGAGCATGTCCAAGTGATGACCAAGAACCCAGACTATTTCCTTGAAAACATGACCAATTATGGCGCGTTGTTTCTGGGGACACGAACAAATGTGTCGTATGGGGATAAAGTGATCGGCACAAACCATACACTGCCCACCATGAAAGCAGCCCGTTACACAGGGGGCTTATGGGTTGGTAAGTTCATTAAAACGTGTACCTATCAGCGAGTCCTCACAGATGAAGCCAGCGCCGAGATTGGCCGCTATTGCTCGCGCCTTTCGATGCTGGAGGGGTTTGTCGGGCATGCAGAACAGGCAAATGTCAGAGTGCGCCGTTATGGCGGAGATAACGTCCCTTATGGCGCGGCTGCTGGGAGAAGTCATAGGGCGTAGCGATCTCTGATGGGTGCTGCTTTAATCAAAAATCGGATGTTGTTGCAGGCACCAGCCGCTGAACCGATCTTGCGTAACGCTTGAGTGCTGAGTGACTAAGGCTGTCGGGATATTGCCATGGTGCTGAGCGCTCAAGCCATTTCCATTGCTGAGCTCCACCCCTTTGCCGCTGATTGCACCTCTACACTGCGGAGGGCTTGGGCGGCGAAGCGATTCATCGACCGCGGCCACTGTCGTTCAGTGAGCGGCCAAAAGCTGCCCAAACCCCTCAGTCTGATCAGGCAATGCATTCGTACGCAGAGCATGCCAGTAGGTGGCGGCGTTAATGGCCACGACGGGTTTGTTGAGACGTGTCTCCATCTCGTCCGCAAGACGCATCATCGACAAATTGGTGCCCACCTGAACCAATGCGTCGACGTCATCGCCATCGAGATCCAAAAGCACGCGGCGAAGTTCACTCTCCGTGACCCGTGAAATGTCTGTCCAGCTCTTACATTCAAGACAAACGTCGCGAGCGACGCTGTAACCGCAATCGTTAAAAAAGCCGCGGACCTCCTTATTTGCGATGGGGTAGTAGGGGGAAAGAAAAGCAATCGTTCGAATACCCCCATAAGCCTTCAGCGCAGCGTTGCAAGCGATCGAACCAACGCTACAGCCCACGCCGCTGCGTTGATAGACGCTGCTTTCAAAACGTTGTGCTCCCTCTAACCCCCCATAAAAGGTGATCGCTGACATTCCCATCACCAAGTAATCAGGTCCACATGTCATCACCGAATCGATCGCATGTGATAGATTTTGGCTGATGATGTCTGTGCCTGCGATGAAACTCTCATTGTTCAGCGCTTTTGCATCTTGGGTGAAAATACGGGCATAGTGATTGCTCACACCTTCCGGTGTCAGAGCATAAAAATCAGGCTCGACAACGGTGTTGGTCGACGGTCCCAAAACGCCAAACTTGCGTCGTGTCGCCCATTGATTGGACACAAAGCTAAACCGATTTCGCGCGCGAAGCGCTTTCAAAAAAAGCGTTCATTTTGCCGATCACGCTGGTCAAAAGGGTTTGTCTGTTGGCGGCGCGTTCCTTTGCGGCGTCTGGGTCGGCCTGGAACGCCTCGATGTCAGTGCGCCCGATTGTACCTTTGTCTGCCAAGACACGTTCGAGGGTATCCAATCGCTCTCGCGTGACCGATAGTTCGGTGGTGAGCGACAAGATCGTTGATATCAAAACATCAGTGGTTGGATCGTCAAAAAACGTGTGCAACGGCTCCCGTTTTGGTCCTGTCATTTTTCTCCCCCAAAGACGAGGTAGAACGCTCCCGGGCCTAGCGGTTCGTAGACGTATAAAATGTCGTCTTGATCAAATCCTGCGTCTGAGAGTTGTGCCTTGAGGTCTGTTTGAATGAAGCCCGTCCAAAAGGGTTCGCCATTGTGTCGAACCTGCCAGTGGTTTGTCACCTGCTTAAGAAGCGGCGTCGCCTCCGGTTGATAAGGAACGTCCAAATTGAGAAACACACCGCCAGGGGCGAGCAGCCGATAGGCTTCCTTCATCACCTCAGGAAGCACCTTGTGCGACGTTTCATGAAACACAATGTGCGAAACGATGAGATCAAAATAGCCGTCAGGGAAGTCCGTGGCTTGCGCGTTGGCTTGATGGAAGATGATCTCCACGCCTTCGCTCTCTGCCCAAGCATGGGCGTATCGAACAAAAGGCGCTGAGGTGTCCAGGCCGTGGACTTCGGCTTCCGGAAATGACCGCTTGAAGGCGAGTGTTTGCTCACCCGTGCCGCATCCGATGTCGAGAATGCGCAAAGGCTGTTTTTGGGGAAAGTGTTTTTTGAACGTTTGCGCTGTGAACAGACCAATTGAATCGCTGCCCGCTTTCGAGCCATCGCCCATGGCCTTTGCGTTACGATAGATTTCAATTGTTCCCGAATAGACACGCGCAGCATTCAGGTCCTGATCATTCTCAGCACTGATATAACCGCCCGGCTGGCGATGGATTTCGATGTTGGCGATGGGCTTAGACGGTTCGGCATCGCTTTTGAGATGCAAAGCACCTTTTTTGTCAGGAGAGGATGTCAGCGCCTCGGCGATCGCTTCTTGCTGTTTTTTCGTTCTGTGCACTGTTGTTGCCACTGAATCGAATAGCAAGTCTTGGCTGTGATAGGTCAGCAATCCCCAAAACTTGTAAAGCGGGAGTGCCTCCACGTCATCAGTGATATCCTCTCGAGAGGTCGGCGCCCGGCCGTGTTTTTACACGTAAACCGGAGCAAAATCCGCCGCGTAAATTATAAAAAACAGTTTATGCAAACCCAAGATTGCATAA
>JBCCBY010000309.1:0-3197 GCA_039033795.1 Pseudomonadota bacterium
AATGATCGTCACCAAGCCGATAACAATCATTGTAAAGAGAATAACGCCTAATCCAAACGTTTCCATCCGTGGTTTCCCCTAGAGCTTGATGCCGCCAAACGACATAAAGGCAAGCGACATCAAGCCTGCTGTGATAAAAGTGATCCCAAGTCCTTGAAGGGCATCGGGTATATCAGAATATTTGAGCTTCTCGCGCACACCAGCCATGGCCGTGATCGCGAGTGCCCAGCCGAACCCCGATGACAACCCGTACGTTGCCGACTCAGCCAGGTTATAATCCCTCTCCACCATAAACAATGATCCGCCCAAAATCGCGCAATTCACCGTAATCAATGGAAGGAACACACCGAGTGCGTTGTAAAGTGGCGGGAAGTATTTATCGAGCACCATTTCCAGGATTTGCACCATGGCCGCGATCACGCCGATATACGAAATCAACCCCAAGAAAGTCAGATCGATGGCCGGAAAACCTGCCCACGCCAAGGCACCAGGCTTGAGCAAGTAGGTCAGAATAACATTGTTCGCAGGCACCGTGATCGCCTGCACGATCACCACCGACACACCGAGGCCAATCGCTGTTGCGATCTTTTTTGAAACGGCAATGAAGGTGCACATTCCGAGAAAGAATGAAAGCGCCAGGTTCTCGACGAAGATCGCCTTCACCGCGATGGAAAGAAGGTTCTCCACTTAGTGCGCCTCCACCGTCTGGATTTTGTACTCGCGCTTTTCGACCTGTTCCGGCTTCAACGAGCGGAATGCCCAGATTAAAAGACCAATGACAAAGAACGACGAAGGCGGAAGAAGCAAAAACCCGTTGGGCACATACCATCCATCGTTGCTCACGGTGGGGAGGATCGTGATGCCAAAAAGTGTCCCCGCACCAAACAGCTCACGGATAAAACCCACCAACATCAAAATAAAACCATAGCCCATGCCATTGCCCGCGCCATCGATGAAGGAATCGATGGGCGAGTTTTTCATGGCAAAGGCCTCCGCCCGGCCCATCACGATGCAATTGGTGATGATCAGACCAACGAACACAGCAAGCGTTTTAGAAATCTCAAATGCGTACGCCTTCAAAAGCTGATCGACGATGATCACCAAAGACGCGATCACCACCATCTGGACAATGATCCGGATCGAGCTGGGAATCTGGCTACGGATCATCGAAATGAACATCGATGAGAAGGCTGTCACCATCGTCACAGCAAGCGCCATGACGAAGGCCACTTGAAGGGAGGACGTCACAGCAAGCGCCGAACAGATGCCCAACACTTGCAACGTGATCGGATTGTTGTCGACCATGGGGTCGATAAGGAGGTCCTTTTTGGTCTGGGACATCAGACGTCTCCTTGTCTTAACCGGTTGAGAAATGGCTCATACCCAGCCTCGCCCATCCAAAATCGGACAAGACTGTCAACGCCGTTCGACGTCAGCGTCGCCCCGGACAAAGCATCGACATGATAGGTGGCGCCATCAGCGGGCGCTGTTTTCGACACGGTGATGGCGAGATCACCGGCATCGTTGATAAGTTTTTTGCCGCGCCATTGCGCTTTCCATTTCGGGTTATCCACCTCAGCGCCGAGCCCCGGCGTTTCACCATGCTCGTAGAACTGAAGACCATAAATATCATTGCCGTTCGCCTCGACAGCGATGAAGCCGTAAAGGGTCGACCACAGACCATAACCGTGGATCGGGAGAACAACACGCTCAATGTCGCCAGCGTCATCGCGCAACAGATAGACGGTGCGGTAAAGCGCCTTGCGTCCAATCGATGCCGGGTCATCCGTCAATTCAAGAGAGAGTTCGGGATCATCAGCGGCAGCACGGTCATCAAACAATGCCGCATCCAGTTGGTCTGTGAAATCGCCGGTCTCAAGCTCAAGGACCTGCGGTTCAAAAGCAGCAAAGGCCGCTGTGACGTCAGTCGCCGGATCATAGCGGCCGGCCACCTGTAAAATATTGATCTGCTTGTCACGGAGTTTGTTCACCTCTTGCGCAGGTCGCAAGAAGACAGCGACCGACGACACGGCCATGGAGGCGACCAAACAGAGGGTCACCGCGACAGCAACGGTTTTGGGGGTCGAATCCGCAGGCATCTCTAAAAAGCGGCGGATCAACCCTTTTTTCTCAGGGGTCGGATCAGGCATAACGGCGAGCCCTCCGCTTGATATTGGCCTGGACGACAAAGTGATCAATCAAGGGCGCAAAGACATTACCGAAAAGAATGGCGAGCATCATCCCTTCGGGAAACGCGGGATTGATGACACGAATAAGGACGACCATCACCCCAATCAGGCCGCCATAGATCCAGCGTCCAAGATTTGTGTGTGATGCCGACACGGGCTCTGTCACCATAAAGGCCAAGCCAAAAGCGTATCCACCGATCACAAGGTGCCAATGCCAAGGCATCGCGAACATCGGGTTGCTGTCGGATCCAATTGTGTTGAGCAGCGTCGAGAAGCCAATCATCCCGATCAAGCAACCCGCGACCAAACGATAATTGGCGATCTTCGTGGCCAGCAAAAAGGCGAGCCCGATGAAGCAAGCGAGCGTCGACGTCTCCCCTATGCAGCCTTGGATCAAACCGAAAAACGCATCAAACCAAGTGATGCCTTGCGTACCCAACGCCTCATAACCGGTTGATGCGGAGACGGACAAAGCGGTGGCTCCAGAGAACCCGTCAACCGGCGTCCAAATGGTGTCCCCTGACATGTAAGCGGGGTAGGCGAAGTAGAGAAAAGCCCGTCCGGTGAGAGCAGGATTGAGGAAGTTCTTCCCCGTCCCGCCGAAGACTTCCTTCCCAATCACGATGCCAAACATGATCCCAAGCGCCACCTGCCACAGGGGCACATTGGGCGGCATGATCAGCGCATAGAGCATCGACGACACGAGAAATCCCTCGTTGATCTCGTGCTTGCGCACCACGGCAAAAGCGACCTCACAAAGACCGCCGAACAACAATGTGGTCGCATAGATCGGCAAGAAGTAAAGCGATCCGTGAAGCACGTTGGCCAGCGGGTTTGTTGGGTCAAAGCCAATGCCCAAGGCATCAATAATCCACGCACGCCAGCCAGCAGCGCCGAATGTCGCGATCGCCGTGTTGGTCTGATAACCGACATTATAAAGGCCCACGAGGATCGCCGGGATCGTGGCGATCACGACATAGGTCATGATCCTCTTCATATCGATGTGCG
>JBCCBY010000310.1:0-3189 GCA_039033795.1 Pseudomonadota bacterium
CTCCTTCATTGGTATGCGTCAGCGCGCAGCTTCGGCGTTGATGTCGATATCGTCCCGCAAGGGGCGGACCTTCGCGGATACGCTGTCGTGTTGATCCCTGCTTTGCTGCACATCACCGACGCCACCATGGCATCATTGGAGACAACCGACGCTGAGATCGTCATTGGACCACGCAGCGGATCAAAGGATATTCATGGCCATCTTCTTCGCAGTCTTGCGCCAGGACCACTGAAGAAACTGATCCCGCTGACCGTGGCACGGAGCGAGAGCATCCCATCTGGCGCTGGGGCGGGTGTCGCAGATGGTGAATGGTATGGCTGGCGCGATGATATCGATACTGATCTCACGCCGACTGCTCGCGACAGTGAGGGGCGACCTATGCTGTTCGAACACGGCCGAACGCACTACTTCGCAGCCCTCCCCGATCGCACATGGCTCATCTCGGTGCTTCAACCGATCTTTCAACGCCAAGGTTTGCGGGCGGCACCATTGCCAGAGGGCCTCCGACTACGAAGGGGACGCGGGCACCAATTTGCCTTCAATTACGCCTCTGAAAATGTGACTCTACCGAGCGATCTTCTCCCTGGAAACGACGGCTCGTTTGTGCTGGGCGGGCCAACGCTCGCACCTGCAGGTGTCGCTGCATGGAAAATTCCGTAAGCTGTTCTTTCGACAAAATTTGCTGTTCGCTGATTTTGCAAGACGGCTCATGTTTTTTTGCGGATCGCAAGTGCAAACTGCATGACCCTCTCAGCTAACGCTATATTTCTTTGAATGATCAACGCTTTATATCGTCCCCCAACCGGTCCTGCAATTGCAGCTTTGATGATCGCAGACATCGGGAAACGAACATATGGCTTTTGGTGAGGCCACTGCTGAGCGCGTGGAGAGCATAAACCAGACGGTCCCAAGCACCGTCGAATGGAAAGGCTACCAGCTGATCAATGCGTCAGTAGCCGACACGGTCGGCTGGTTAAGCCGCGTGGTGACAGAGAAGGGCTATCAACGATTAAGCTTTGCCTCCGCCCACACCTTTTATCTGGCCGAGCACGACCCCTATTATGCCACCGCATTGCGCCGGATCAGTGGACTGTTGACTGATCGATCAGGCGTCGCTGCGATCAACCGGAACACGGATTATCGAACCCTTGTCCACCTTAACGCACGGCAAATCATCCCGCGTCTCTTTGACAGTCTATCAAGTGGTACAAAGATTTTCCTGATCGGCGCCAGCCCCGCCCAAGCTCAGCACTTGGCATCCAACATTGGCGAAGCATGGCCTCATCTGTGTCTGGTCGGAAACGAAATCGGCGACTTTGAAGCCTGGGAAGCTGCGAACTTGGTCAACACAATAAATGCTTCCCACGCCGATATTGTTATCGCCGGTATGGACACGCCGCGGCAGGAGCAGTGGATGGACCGGCATGCCGCAACGATCAATGCGCCGCTCGTGCTTGGGGTGGGAGGGCTGTTTGAGTTTATGGCGAGCCATGCTTTTGGCGGAACCCTGTGCACTGCCGATCGTCATGCGAACGGTTCGTGGCGTTTTCATTTAAAGGGCCCGGCGCTGATCCGCAGCTGATCATCTCGCTTTTGAAAAGCCGTCAAGACCATCGCATTTTGCATGACAGCTGTTGCAAAATGCGATGACGTTTCTTGCATTTTGCAACAGCTGTTTGCGAAATCTTTGATTTTTTTCGGCCTTCTTGCAGGCACGCTTTGTGAGTTCTCATCGCTCAAGAGCGAAAGAGAGCCAACAGATGAGCGACCAACAAGGAAGGAAGCCCGTCATGACGGGTCACAAGAAAAACAAGGCTGCCGAGGGTGACCTCGAGATTGCCCTTCGCAACGCCGTAATCGATCAAGCGCTAGATTGCGTTGTGATTATCGATGGCGATGGTGTCATCATCGAATTCAATCCAGCCGCGTGCAACACGTTTGGCTATCGCCGAGAGGACACGATTGGACGCAATTTAAGCGAGATTCTCGTCCCCGAGCGGTTTCGAAAGATGCACACAGATGGGATGGAGCGATACAAAAAGACGGGCCAAGGACCTGTCGTGGGGACTCGTATCGAGATTGAAGCATTGTGTGCTGATGGATCGGAAATTCCAGTCGAGCTCGCGATTACGCCCGTCGAGTGCCGCGGTGAGCACTACTTCACCGCCTACTTGCGTGACATCAGTCTACGAATTGCGGCAGAAACAGAAGTCAAGAATTCTCAGAAAAAATATCAAAACCTGTTTGATCTTTCCTCCGACGCGATCGTCGTCCATACGCTTGACGGCATTATCGTTGAGACCAACGGCAAAGCGACGGAACTTCTTGGACGCACCCGCAACGAACTCGTCGGCTGCCATGTGAAGGATTTGCACCCAGAGGATGCACTTGACGCTTCCCGCGATGCGATGCTTCGTGTGCTTGCAGGTGAAGATGTTCGTGTTGAGACTGTCTTCCTTGGTCCTGGTGGCCGTCCATTTAGTGCGGAGCTTTCCGCCCTCCGCGTCGAAACCGATGAAGCGGATCTGGTTCATGGCGTTGTGCGCGATATCTCGGAGCGGAAGAGGCATGAGTCAGAACGGGAACGGTATGAAAAACTTCTTGCCCACTCGCAGCGTCTCGCGCAGGTCGGAAGCTATGAATGGACCGCAGAGACCGGCGAGCTTTTATGGTCGAGAGAGACCTACGCGATCTTTGGTCTTAGCGAAGCAAGCCACGTCCCGACACTGAAGGAATACCGAGGCCGTGTTCATCCGGATGATCGCGCCTTCATCGTTGCTTCGTTAAAGCGAGCCATCCGGACCGGCGAGCCCTATGAAGTCAGCCATCGGATCATTTTGGATGATGGCTCAACGCGTGTCGTCGAAGGCCGCGGAGAGACTGTTCGCGACAAAAACGGTCAAACGATCAAAATCGTTGGTACACTCCAAGACATCACACGCGTGGCGGAAACCAACGAAGCGCTCACCAAAGCCAAGGAAGATGCAGAAGCGGCCAATATTGCCAAGAGCCACTTTTTGGCCTCCATGAGCCATGAAATGCGGACACCGCTCAACGGTGTCATTGGGCTCCTTGATCTTTTGGGCGAGACAAAACTCACTGTTGAACAGACTGACTTTTTGGAAACGGCAAGTGCATCAGCAGACGCCCTGCTGACTCTCCTGTCCGACCTTCTAGATCTATCGCGGA
>JBCCBY010000311.1:0-3179 GCA_039033795.1 Pseudomonadota bacterium
CCTATAACGGCCGCCAAGTGCTGCCGCCACAAGACGACTAGTCTGACGCTTTGCCATCAGGGTTAAGCTTGACCGGTTGGCAAAGTGAACAACGGGAGAGGGCGACGAAAGCTCGCTTTCACTCCTCTCACAAAGCTGGCATGGGCTCCTCGTCAGTAAGGAGGCCACCCATGCAATCGATCGCCGATATTCTAGCCCGAGAGATTCTCGACAGCCGCGGTTTTCCCACCGTGGAAGTCGATGTCGTCACCGGCGATGGTTCGATGGGACGCGCCGCGGTGCCATCAGGTGCGTCGACTGGCATGCATGAGGCGCATGAGCGTCGCGACGGCGGCGAGCGTTACTTGGGGAAAGGCGTCCGGGACGCTGTCACCGCGATCCAGACCGAAGTCTCCAACGTTCTCATCGGTGTCGATACAACAGAGCAGGTTTTTATCGACCGGACGATGATCGAGCTTGATGGCACGGCCAACAAAAGCCGTATCGGTGCCAATGCTATTCTCGGTGTCAGCCTCGCTGTCGCCAAGGCCGCCGCCCAACACCACAGCCTTCCTCTTTTTCGTTACCTAGGAGGACCTGCTGCAACAACGCTCCCTGTGCCGATGATGAATATTCTCAACGGCGGCGCGCATGCAGACAACCCGGTCGATATCCAAGAGTTTATGATCATGCCCGTTGGTGCAGAGAGCTTTTCCGAGGCGCTTCGCATGGGCGCAGAAGTGTTCCATGCCCTCAAAAAAGCACTGAAAGCGGATGGTATGGGCACCAATGTCGGTGATGAGGGCGGCTTCGCTCCCAACATTTCGTCGTCGCGTCACGCGCTTGATCTCATCATGCGGGCTATCGAAGCAGCAGGCCTCAAACCAGGGTCCGACATGGTCCTCGCCCTCGATGTCGCCTCGACAGAGTTTTTTAAGGATGGTCAGTACACCCTTGAAGGCGAGAAAACGACGCTCGATGCTGGCGGCATGGCCGATTATTTAGCCAGCCTGACAAAAGACTATCCCATTTTGTCAATTGAAGATGGCATGGCCGAGGACGATTGGGATGGGTGGGTGGAACTCACCCGCCTGGTTGGTGATCGGGTGCAGCTGGTTGGTGATGACCTCTTTGTGACCAACCCCAAGCGCCTCGCGACGGGAATAGAGAAGGGCGCGGGGAACGCGATCCTGGTCAAGGTCAATCAAATTGGTACGCTGACGGAGACGTTCGAAGCCGTTACCATGGCCCACAAAGCTGGCTTTAAGGCTGTGATGTCCCACCGCTCAGGTGAGACCGAGGACACCACGATCGCGGATCTCGCCGTCGCAACGGGTTGCGGGCAGATCAAAACCGGATCCCTAGCCCGTTCGGACAGAACCGCAAAATACAATCAGCTGTTGCGGATCGAAGAAGCCCTCGGCCCGTCAGCTTATTATCCGGGTACGGCCATCCTTAAAAGTTAACCAGATATCTGCGGGACGCTGGCAAAAAAGTGTCAGGGCCGTAAGCTTTTGGTAACGCTGCTTGGCGAAGGGTGAGTCGTCGAAAGGACTTCATCCCTATGCTGAGTGTTCGTGCCATCCTTACACAATCTGTTGTGCCTGCGGCCCTTATCGTGAGCACGGCCTACCAGATCTTGTTGGGAATTAATGGTCCGGACGGTATGCGCCGCGCCGAGCAACTGGCGATGGTCAAAGCGGAGCGGGCCCTTGAAGTCGAAATGCTCAAGCTTGAACGCGCGCGTCTGGAAGAGCGGGCCGACCGTTTGGTCCTGTCATCGCTCGACGAAGACCTGCTCGAGGTTCAGGCCCGTGCCAATTTGGGCCATATGCGACCTGGCGAGTATCGGATCTCCCTCTCAGAGCTCGATGCCGTGGCCGCAACGCCCGTGGGGCATGAACAGCAGCTCACCAGTCTGATTGCCGTGTCGCTGCTCAACACCGGGGTTTGATTGGCCGCGACGCCGTTGGGAGCAGGCTGATTTAGCCTGGTACAGACGATGCCTTTGCTGGCGGCAACGCGATGAGCAACACAGGTGAAACCGTGAAAACCACGAATGCAGTCACCAACAACTCCATCATGCCTCGCTCAACATAAGGTGCTGTGATGGCAGTCCCGACCGCCGTGCCAACAAAGGCAAACAGCAACAACAACGCCGCGGCACGGGCCTCGTTGCTCTCTGACACAGCCAAAGCTTGATTAAAACCAGGCGGAGCACGCAAGCCAAAGCCCGCGTTCACGATGATAAAGAGAAAGATAAACGCCGTGACGCTTTCGACTCCCGATAGTCTGGTGATGATCATCAACACGATCCCAACGGACGACATGACAGAGCCGAAGAGAATGACCCGTTCATCGCCGAAACGCTTGGTGAAAAAGCCTGCCGTGTTCGCACAAATCGCAAAAAAGAAGATGCCGGTGATCTGCATCACGATGAAACGCTGAACCCCCAATCCAAACACATGCACCATCACCGCGGGCATGCCGAACACAAAGATTAAGAGGCCTGCGAGAGACGCTGCATGGCTTAAGCTGTAACGCCAATAAAGCAGGTTGCGCATCAGGCTGCGGTAGGTCCCCGCGTGACCCCTGATCTTGAGTTGCGGCGCTGCCCTCCGGATAATCAGCAAGAGAACAATCGTACCAAGCGCCAGGATGAAAAGAAGGTAGAAAGAGCTTGTCCACCCAAAGCTGGCCAAGAGCCACAGCCCCAGAATGGGTGCCAAGGCAGGGATCATCGATTCAAAGGTTGCAAGCAGCCCAAAGACCCGAACCACGGAATGGTCGGGAACGAGGTGCCTGATCCAGACAGGGGCGAAAACCGCCGGAGCGGCACCGAGAAGACCTTGAAAGAAACGGCACACCGTCAGAACAGGAATGCTGTCCGCTCGGGTGGCGACAAGGCTCGCAATGGCAAATCCGCACAAGCAGACAAGCAACAACGTGACCTGATTAACCCGCGACCCAGCCTCGCCCCACAGGACAAGACCGATTGCGATACCGAGCGTGTAGGTGGCAAGAACGCCTTGTGCCATCGCTTGCGTGCCGCCGAGGATGTCGGGCAATGAGGGGCACCGCTGGCAACACCAGGTCAGTGCCAGCGAGGCCAAGAATCGTCCCCGCCAAAGCAGCGCACAACGCACTGGCAGCGATCAATCGACTCATTTTGGTATCGGTTTGGGTGTCCATGCAGAAGC
>JBCCBY010000312.1:0-3094 GCA_039033795.1 Pseudomonadota bacterium
CGATGAAAACGGCGTCGACTTGGCCGCACTTCTCATTCTCCTGGCCTTTGCCATCAAAGCTGCATTTCCTTTGCTGCACACTTGGCTTCAGGACAGCTATCCCAAAGCAACAGCTGTTGGTGCCGTGCTGCTCTCGGCGTTCACCACAAAGCTAGCGATTTACACCTTGGCGCGCGGTTTTGCTGGGACCGATATCTTGATCCCAATTGGCTGCATCATGACAGCGTTCCCAGTCTTCTTTGCCCTGATTGAAAATGATCTGCGCAAAGTGCTCGCCTATAGCCTCAACAATCAGTTGGGCTTTATGGTCTGCGCCATTGGTATCGGTACACCGCTCGCGATTAATGGCGCGTCGGCACACGCGTTCGTCCATATTATTTACAAGGCGCTTCTTTTCATGGGAATGGGTGCTGTCTTGGTCCGTGTCGGGACGACGAAGGCGACTGAGCTTGGCGGGCTTCACAAATCGATGCCGTGGACAACGACGTTCACGATTATCGGCGCCATGTCGATCTCGGCCTTTCCCTTGTTCTCCGGCTTCGTCGCCAAATCGATGATCACACTCGCCGCGGCGGAAGCGCATATGCTGTTTGCCTATCTTGTGCTGCTGTTCGCGAGTGCAGGTGTGTTGGAGCATTCAGGAATCAAAATTCCGTACTTCGCCTTTTTCGCCCATGATCAGTTCGCACCATCAAACACAGGGCGAAACCGTCCAAAAGAAGCGCCGCGTCCGATGCTGATCGCGATGGGGATCGCTGCCTTCCTCTGCATCTTTGTGGGGATCTATCCGCCCGTTCTTTATGGCTTGCTGCCCTATGAGACTGACTACCATGCTTACACAGCAGAGCATGTTGCGACGCAAATGCAGCTTCTGCTTTTTGCTATTCTGGCATTCATGCTCTTGGTCAGGTTCAAGATGTACCCCGATGAAATTCGCTCGGTGAATTTGGATGTCGACTGGGTGTGGCGGGTCCCGGGTTACCGCGCATTGATGGGCGGTGTGCAGACGGCGGCCGCGGTTTGGCATGTCCTATGGCATGCGACACAGAACATTGTCGCCGGTGCGCTTCGCTGGCTTTACACCACCCATGGTCCGGCGGGTGTGATTTCGAAGAACTGGACAGTGGGTTACACCGCACTCACGTCAGCCGCGGTGTTGGCGGTGGTTCTGCTCGGGGCTTTGTTCACATAAGAAGGCGCATGACATCGGCGCGTTGCTCTGCTAGCGCGCGCGGCCATGCTGAAGCTTGCCATCATCGGTCGCCCCAATGTGGGGAAATCCACGCTTTTTAACCGCCTTGCGGGACGGAAGCTGGCGATTGTTGATGACCGCCCGGGTGTGACCCGTGACCGCCGCGACCTCGATATTCAGTTCGGCGACTTTGAGGTGCGGCTCATGGACACCGCTGGACTGGAGGACGCGGCCGACGGCTCCCTTCAGGCTAGGATGCGCGCAGGAACAGAGCGGGCTGTCGCGGGGGCCGACATCGCCTTTTTCCTCGTTGACGCTCGGTCAGGCCTCACCGCGCAGGATCGAAATCTGGCCGAGATCCTTCGGCTGTCACCGACACCTGTGGTGGTGGTGGCGAACAAGACCGAAGGGCGGGGCGAGGAGGGGGCGTATGAGGCTTTTGAACTGGGGTTGGGCGAACCCGTGGCCATCTCCGCTGAGCATGGCGAAGGCATGGCGGACCTTTACCGTTCTCTTTGCGAAGTGGTGGAAGAGCACGGGATTGATCCGGACAAAGATCCTGATGAGGAGGGGGAGCTCAAACCCCTCCGAGTCGCCATTGTCGGTCGGCCCAACGCGGGTAAGTCAACGCTGATCAACCGGCTTCTGAATGAAGAGCGTATGCTGACGGGCCCCGAAGCAGGGATCACGAGGGATTCCATTTCGGTTGACTGGACATGGCATGATGGTGAGCGGGAATGGCCCGTGAGCCTTTGGGACACCGCCGGGATGCGGAAGAAAGCCAAGGTCCAGGATAAACTCGAGAAACTCTCCGTTGGCGATACGCTAAGAGCGATTAGGTTCTCAGAAGTCACTGTGCTGATGATCGATGCAACGATGCCCTTTGAGAAGCAAGACCTACAAATTGCCGACTTCATGTCGAATGAAGGCCGCGCGGCTATCATCGCTGTTAACAAGTGGGATCTTGTCGAGGACACCGATCTTGCCGCCAAAGAGCTCAGGCTCGACGCCCTCCGCGCTATGCCGCAGTTTGGTGGTATACGGATTGTCTTCTTGTCAGCCTTAACCGGTCGGCACACCGACCGGCTGATGCCCGCGATCAAGGAGGCCTATATTGACTGGAACGCGAAGGTCAAAACTCCAGACCTCAATGACTGGTTATCTGGTGTGCAAGCGCATCACCCGCCACCTGCTATCAGCGGTCGTCGGATCAAAATGCGTTATGCAGCACAGATCAAATCGCGGCCTCCAACATTCGTGATTAAATGTGCACGCGCCGCAGATGTGCCCGAAACCTACAGGCGGTACCTGATCAACAGCCTCAGGGATTCTTTTGGCCTTGCCGGCACTCCAGTCCGCCTTCTTTTGAAGGCTGGTGATAATCCCTATTCTGATCGTGCGAAAAAGCGCCGCTGAGCGGGTCGCACAAAGCAAATTGATCGTCGGGTGTTGACCATCTGTCACATCTCTCAAGGAATAGACAGTCGTTTACGGGGTTGCGATGCCAACACTGGCACCAGAAAGCTCATGGAGCGGTGCACTGAGGGGTTGCGCGCCTTCCGTACGCTGTTATTTATGGCCGCAAGACACTAGCAAAAGCCGCCAACAACCGGGGATACACACGATTGGGTCCTGGTCGGGACCATCAGGGTTGGCCATTCTTTGTCCAGATCTTTGCACCACGGCTATGTTGTTGTGCACGCCAGTCGTAACATCACCAGCGGATGGTGAACGCTATGTTTGACGGACCGGTTGCCCTCGGAATCATTGCTCGTCTCCGGTTGGCCGTCGCTACGGTTCTGCGGCGCTTTGGTTGGCGCAGCTTTAGCGCTTGAGCTCTCGAATGGCGTTCTCGAGACCTTCAAGCGTTAAGGGGAACATACGGCCGTCCATGATTTGCTC
>JBCCBY010000313.1:0-3083 GCA_039033795.1 Pseudomonadota bacterium
ACTTCGTCAGTGCATGGAGGTATTCGGTTGCGGATTTTGCCAGCAATACGGTATGACTGAGGCATGCGGAACAATAGTCTACCTCCCGCCCGAGGATCATGACCCTCAAGGCAATCAACGCATGCGCTCCGCCGGCCTTCCCATGCCAGGCGTTGAGCTCAAGATCATCGGCGGTGACGGGCAGTCCTTAGCACCAAACGAAGTGGGTGAGGTGGTGCTTCGATCACCATCAATCATGCGCGGTTATTGGAACAATGATGCTGCCACCAAGGAGACGATCGACGACGACGGTTGGCTCCGCACAGGTGACGCAGGCTATCTTGATACGGATGGATATCTTTATATCCATGATCGCGTCAAGGACATGATTATCTCCGGAGCTGAAAACATCTATCCAGCTGAAGTGGAAAGCGCGATGTTTGGGCACCCCGACATAGCCGATGTTGCGATCATCGGTGTCCCTGATGACAAATGGGGCGAGGCGGTCAAGGCGGTTGTGGTGTTAACGCCTGGCGCAGAGGCCAATGTTGACGCGATCCTCGACTTTACGCGCGCGCGTATCGCCGCCTTCAAGGTACCAAAGTCCGTCGACTTCCTAAAAGAACTTCCGCGCAATGCATCGGGCAAGGTGCTCAAACGAACCTTGCGCGAGCCTTACTGGGCTGGAAAAGACCGTGCCGTTAACTGAGTAAGTCTGTTGCTCGGTGACGTTTCCTTGCGACTCTAGCTGTCGCCAGCAACGGCGTCGGCATGGCGGCTTAAGAAGCCGAAGCCGACGTCGACGATGCCTTTTTCCGTAGGCGGAGGCCAAGGAGGCCCGAAGCGAACAGGAGCGCTGCACCAGGAAGGGGAATTTCTTCGGAAACACCCGCCAAGAGCGTTGCTCGAAGGATCGTGTCGCCATTAACCAGCTCGAAGTTAAACAGGTCACCCGCAAACTTAAGAAGCGAGTCAGGATCGCCCGCAAAGCCGCTATCGAAGAACTCAAGCAGGAAATCATCCTCAAAGATCGATGAGGTGTCATCGAACACAAAGGCGGAAATGCTGAAGTCATTGCCAAGGGTGATGCCGCCACTTGCAACGATCAGGTCAAATGTGTCGCCAACCGTGGGAACGTAGCCGGTGGTAAAGTTGAAATTCTCTGCATCGAACACGATTTGCAACTCGCCATCGAGCTGGGCTGCACCGTCAACAATAAACTGGCTGTAGTCGTCGCCGGGCGTTGTGTCGCCCTCGATAAAGACACGCAGCGCGCCCGATGATGTTTGGGTGAAATCTTCGGTCACATCGGTGCCCGAGCCCGGCAAGATCTCATCTCGGATGAGACCAGCGTTCAAAACGTTGCCTTCCACAACGCCATGTCCGTTAAAGAGTGCTTGATCACCGACCGTCACGGTTCCATTGCTTCCGACACTGATGGTTTCGTTCGCACCAACAGTGAGCGCTGCGCCATCGTAGAGTTCGAGATTGCTGAACGTGAACGTATCATTGGTGGTCGCATCGTCCTTGTCCCGTGTGCCGACGAAGAACGCATCGTCATTTTGACCTGCGTTGGCAAACACGACCTGATTTGGGTCAGTGAGGGCATAAAGGAAAATGTCATTGCCGTTCCCACCATTGTAGGTGATGAACATCTCTTCACCGAAGGTCCCGACGCTGCTGGCTTCTGCGCGCCCTTGGAAGGTGCCGTTCCGCACACCCTCAATCGTGAAAAGATCGAAATTGTTTCCGCCTTCCGCCACAAAACTCGGGTCAAAGTCGAGAGAAAGAGTGGTGGAGCTGCCGAAGGTCAGGTCTTCCCCAATCACATAGCTATCGTGGGTATCCACATCCACGATACGCGCCGCGACGGGGATATTGCCAAGGGTGAGGTCATTGAAAAAGGTGGAGGTGCTGCCGGCAAACTCGCCCGAACCGACCGATCCGCCAAGGATCGAGATGTCGCCCATGACTTCGGTCACTTCAAAACGGCTGCTTCCTGAATCGAAAGTTCCGCCGGTGACATCAAGTTTGCCCTGACGGAAAAGAGTTCCGTTGAAGTCGATGGTGCCGCCATCGGTAACACGTGTTTCCCCGCTGCCGTCGACGCTTGCATTCACCTGAAGCGTTCCGGTTGCTGCGCTTAAGAGGCCATTGTTGGTTGTGTTAACGTCTAAACGGCCGCCAAGGCTTGCGGTCGGTGTGCCGGTGTTGGCGAAGGCGATGGTGCCGTTGTTGAGAACACTTGCGCCACTCGAGGCCACGAAAACACGTGCATCTTCGTTGATGTTGAGAGAACCGGTTCCACCAATGGTGAACTGGTTGACGACACCGAGATCGGCCCTGCTGAGGGTCGCGGCTGTCGTACCAAAATCAAGGCTGCCTTGCAGCGTCGCGCCGTCGATAGTGAGTGACACGCCATTGTTGACGGTGCCGCTGCCGGTCATAAGCGAATCGCGAACAGTTCCGCGCACGAAGCTCGTTCCGGTCGACGCCATGCGAACTTCTCCGCCGACAACGACGCTTGAGCCTTGAAGACTGGAATTCGTGCTGAGCTCAAGAAGGCCACCAGCCGTTTGGTCAAGTGTGCCGTTGTTGTTGAGGTTCGTGTTGTCAAAAACGCGCACCACGCCGCCGTTGCCTTGGGTAACAGCTGCATTGATGTTGAACGTACCACCGTTGAACGAGATCAGACTGTTATTCGTGGTCTGCACATCGAGACGACCACCAAGGCTCGCTGTCTGTGTTCCCGTGTTGGTGTAAGAAATTGTGCCGTTGTTGACGATGTTAGCGCCGCTCGACGACACAAAAATTCGTGAGTCTTCGTTAGCTGCGATTTCTGCTGAAGGCCCAACCGTCAGTGTGCCAATAACGCCAACATCCGCTCGCGATACATTAGCGGACGTGGTGCCGAGGTCAATATTTCCGTTTACTGTCGAGTCTTTGAGGGTGAGCGAAAGGCCATTGGCCAAGAATCCATTGCCGGTGAACGTCACCCCGTCAAAGGACACCAAAATCACCTATTTCAACTCGCAGAAGAACATTATATACAGTCACGGTACCCAGTGATGAAGGCAGGTGGCGCTGGTTTAGTCATCTTTGGA
>JBCCBY010000314.1:0-3068 GCA_039033795.1 Pseudomonadota bacterium
CATGTACCGCGCCAACGACGACGGTAGCCTCGCCTTCCGTCGCAACGTCCTCGAAAACGTCACGCGCTACGCTTCGCCTGGCGCTGCCACGGCCATTGTCCACCTCTCATGATGATTGTCAAACAACTGGCCGTAGATGTTGTGGGCCGTTAACCTTGTTGCTACATCGCCTCCACCTTAATTGGAGAGTTTTCGGATGAAAAAAGCGCTTGTTGTCCTGGCCGCTACCTTGGGTCTCGCCGTGGGAGCCCGCGCGCTCGCCCACACAGGCGATGCCGGCCATTTTATATCCTCCCATGTGGCGATCCCGGTCGCGCTGGCCTTTGCGGGTATCTTGACCTTCGTTGCGCTGATGCGCCGCTCAAAAAAGAACCGCCGCTAATTCACAAGGTCGTGAGACGGGAAAGGCGCGGCGTCTTTCAGGATCTCGGCCGAACCATCCCATTGCCGAAACACTATGTACAAGGACAAAGATGATGATTAGACAGTCTCTTCAGCTTCTCGACAAGGTTGGCCTTGTCGGTCGAGCCAGTGCCCATTGTGATATTCCGTGCGGGATCTATGATCCGGGCGGTGCTCTTGTGGCCGCTGTTTCCGTCGTTCGCTTGATGGATGTCATGCGTGATGGCGCCAGTGATGATGAGGTGGCGCTTGCCAACCTACGTGCCCGTTGTGCCTTTCGCAAAGAAGAGGAGGCTGAAAAGGTCAAGCACGAAGTCCGCATTATCTGGGGCGACTATTTCAAAGGCCCGCTTCTCGAAAAGCATCCTGAGGTTCATGCCCTAGTCCACTCGATCATGATGAAGGCAAGTGCGTGCAAGCAAGACGTCCATCGCGATGATGCAGTCGAGCTGGTATCATTGGTTAATCAGTTCGCCGAGCTCTTCTGGACAACGAAATCTGTCAAGACCGGCCGTGGTCCTTGCCCCTATCCACCCAACCTCGATGTTGTCTTCCCGATCTTGAGCTAAACGATGAGCCTTTTCCGTCTGGTCAAGGTGGAAGGGGACAGCATGGCGCGTCAGTTGCCTCACGGCAGCTACGCGCTTTTTTTTGCCGCTTGGCGGCTTTGTTCCGGACAAATCGTTCTTGTCCAGCATCCAAAATATAACCGCATCGTCAAACAGATCACGACATGCGATCACCATGGCGTAGGCCTGCGCGGTCTCAACGATCAGTCAACCAGCGAGCACGATCTTGGTGTTGTGCCGCGTGAGGCAGTGAAGGGTGTTCTCATCTGGAGCATCAAGCCAATCAGCCTACCGCGCAAGAAACGTTCGATTACTGAAGGGGATTGACCAAGAGTTGCGGTAACGGTCGATCAGTCTCGCCCTCAACACCATAGTGACCGGGCTGTGGGACCGCGCGGAAACTATTGAAGAAGCGGTCCCAGACACTTAAAATTGTTCCATAATTGCTGTCAGTGTCCGCTCGATTGTTTATATGATGAACGCGGTGGTGATTGGGGGTGACAATCATCTGCCTGAAAAGATCGTCCACGGATGCTGGCAGGTTAAGATTGGAGTGGTGAAAAGCCGCTGAGAGAATAACAAGTGTGTCGAACAGCAAAATCGAAGCTGCGTTGATATCCATGGTCACAATGAAGGTGCCGCGGACGCACACGGATAAAAGAACTTCACCGGGGTGGAAGCGCAAGGCAGAAGTGACGTCCAGAAACCCGTCGAAATGATGCACCCTGTGAAAACGCCAAAGAAGCGGCACCTCATGGTTGGCGCGATGCCAGGCATAAATGAAAAGATCGAGCAAGAGGATGTCGCTGCCGACACGCAACACGGGGTGCCACCCAGACCGCCAGTCCGGTCCAATCGTGCTCAACAAAAGCGAGAGCGGTGTCACCACCGCAAAGGTGAGAAGCGTTCCCATCAACCCCAGCATAAGGTTGCGCCAAAGCCGGTCAGGACCGCCCGCTCGCTTGCGCGCAGGCCAGCACCGCTCAACAACCAAAAGGACGCTCAGCGTGGTCAATGTGATAGCGGTCAAGACCAAGGTCATTGATAAAGCTTGGTCTCATGGGCCGCCAATGGGAAGGGCGCGGATTAGCCCTCGTCGCCGTCGGCCGCTGTTTCCTCGCTGTCACCAGCGTCGCCATCATCCGCGGCCTGTTCCGATTTAAGGCCTGATGGCGCGGCAATCGTTGCAATGGTGAAGTCACGGTCGGTGATGGTGACCTCAACGCCCGATGGCAACGACACCGATGAAATTTTGAGTGAGTCGTCCATCTGCGCTTCGGCCAGATTGACCTCAATGGCTTCAGGAATTTCCGTTGCCGGCGCGATCACTTCGACTTCGTGACGCACAACATTCAGAACACCGCCAGCTTTAAGGCCTGGGCATGTGTCATCGTTGAGGAAGCGCACAGGCACGTTGACCGTCACGCGCGTCTTTGCGCTCACCCGCATCAGGTCGACGTGCATCGGTAGATCTTTGATGGGGTCGACTTGGATATCGCGACCGATCACCGTCTGCTTGCTGCCTTCTAAATCGATGTACGACAAAACGTCGATGAGCTTACCCGTCTGATAAGCCTTGAGGATTTGGTTATAGCGCAACTTGATGTTCGCTGGCTGATCATCCCCGCCGTAGAGCACGGCAGGCACCCAACCGTCGCGGCGAACCGCGCGGCTGCCGCCGGTTCCAGAGCGTTTGCGAAGTTCACAGTCAAAGACGGTGGCGTTGTCAGCCATGGCTCATTATCCTTTCAATTCTCCCGTAGACTGGACCTCCAGCCCCCAGAAGAAGAGGCGCCTGCCACTGAGCATGTGGCACCCGCGCCCCGGTTCACCTGAAGCGCTGGCCGCTAGAGCAAACAGCGCTTGATAGCAAGGGCGGTGACCGATCCTCGAAGCCTGGGTCACGCTGGCGCCTGGCGCGTTGTGGAATTCTACTCGTTGGTGCGCTCTCTTTTCGCACACTTCCCGGTTGGTTTCTGTGGCATGATCCTGTGTAGTCTCGGAAGAGCGGTAAGCGTCATTGATTCGCGCTCCTTATCGCTCGAACTTAATTGGGCAACGAGGAGATCCCCATGAAGACGTTTTTATCGGGAGCCG
>JBCCBY010000315.1:0-3031 GCA_039033795.1 Pseudomonadota bacterium
GCAACAATCGCTTTGTCAACGGCGCAAGGTCAGGATGGGACGACCCGCGATACCATCAATCCCTGGCTCGATTGCGGCATTGGTGCGATGATTTTTCCGGCCGATAATCTCGAATACGCGGCGGTCATTTCCAACTTGATCTGGGACCTTGGCACCACCGCTGTGACATCCGCTTTATCGTCCCCGGACACGTGCAACGGTACGTCGAACGTCGAAATGGCAATCTTCATTGAACGGACCTACGCGACCCTCGAGGCTGAACTCGCCAAGGGGCATGGCGACAATGTGACCGCTCTTGCCGCTTTGGCTGGTGCAGATGATGACGCGTCTTTCGTTGCGGCCCTGCGTGCCGACATGGCTGATATTTTGGTCCTGTCGCATGATGATCGACCACAGGCTCTCTATTTTGCGGCGATCGATGCGGCCGACGCTTAGACCCCTCTCTTGAATGCTTGATTGGAGGGCGCGGCTTTGTTCGCGCCCTTCTGTCTGAAGAGGGGTGTGTTGGAGGACAATCCGCTTTGCTGGGTGCGCGGATCGCCTTTGCTCTTTTGATGTGGATCTGGGCGGGCAGCGCAGATGCTCATAGTGCTGAGCAAATGACCGAAGCCGACATCGCTGCCATGGCGGCGAGCCCCCAATGGATCCATCTGGGGCGATGGAAACGCAATGTGCTGTCCGGTGGTGGATGGCGCAGCGATATTGTTTCGTCGTCCTTCTTTTTGGCGGAGAATGGCCGAAAAGACCCGGTAAGTGAGCTCGAGGCGACGCTTGCCGCGCTGGCGCGACCGCTCGACACAGCGGATCCCGACAGCAGTCCCCTTTGCCGTTTTCCTGGCCGCGCGGTCTATTTGCGCCAACAGGGCCTGGCTGTTCCAAGTCCCCTCGATTCGTGTCCTGATCTTCAAGACTTTCTAGACGCTGGTTCGACAGACAGCGTATCGGTCCTGTTTATCTCCGGCTACCTCAGCAATCCAGGGTCCGCTTTTGGGCATCTGTTGTTGCGGTTTCATGCTTCTGGACAGGACGAACCCGTTGAGAACGTCCTTGATCGCGCGATCAATTATGGTGCTGCTTCGTCCGAGGACGACGCGATTGTCCCCTATATCGTTAAGGGACTGTTTGGCGGGTATCGATCCACGTTTACATCGCTACAGTTTTTTCATCAGGCTGAACGTTACCGGGAGTCAGAACTTCGCTCGATATGGCAATATAAATTAGATCTTAATGCTGAAGAAACGCTGCTCTTAACCGCCCATGTTTACGAGCTGTTGCAATCAGAGAACCGCTATTACTTCGCTCGTCAAAATTGCGCTTGGCGCATCGCAGAAGTGCTTGAACTGGTTGTTGAGAAGGATCTCATTCCAAGGTCAAAGCCTTGGGTGGCACCGATCGACATTTTTCATCGCTTGACCGGCGATGCTATCGACGGCGGTGAGGCCGTCCTTGATGTGAAACGATTAGCCTCGAGAGAGACGCTGTTTCTTGAGGGATACGAGAGTCTTCCGAGGACCGAGCAAGAAGCCGTCGATAAAACAATCGCGCTCCCCACGAAACCTGTTATGACAATCGTTGAGGAGGCGGGGACTGCTGATCCCAGGGCGCTCTATGACGTGCTTCTCGACTATTATGCGTTTACCGATGAAACGGAGGCTGATGTGGCCCGCGGCAATGATGTCATTGCCGCCAGATTTATGTTGCCACCTTCAGAACCGGCAAGGGAGCTGCAGCGTATCCCGCCGCATACAGGTCAACGCCCTTCTTTGATCTCTGTTTCAGCTCTTTATAATGATGAATTAGGCGCCGGTGCAGAGTTGAGAATACGGCCGGCCTATTTTGATTTTTTGTCAGCAACAGTCGGTACTGTTCGATTTAGCGAGGTGGTGATGGCTGATACCCGTCTTTTGGTTCGTGACGGGACGGTCGATCTGCGAAGTCTTGAAGCCATTAGGGTGAGTAACCTCAGACCCAAGACAAGCAGTGATCCCTCATCGGGTGGTTTGTCTTGGCGCGTGCGTGTTGGCGCAGAAGATGAAGATCTGTCCTGCGACGGATGTCTTTTGGGCTACGCGGAATATGGTGCAGGGCGCGCTTACCGTCTTGCGAGGGGGGCGGCTCTTTATGGGCTGGTCAGCGGGCGTGTCGAGCTGGGGGCACAGGTCGATAGCATCGCCCATGTTCGGCCTTCACTGGGTTTGGTGGTGAACCGCCGCTACGTTGCGCTGTCGATCGAAGGCGCAATTCAACAGGGTTTGGACGATGACGACGAAAGCCGCTTGTTGGCGCGGGCGGAACTCAGGTTAGGCGGTGGCCAGCGGTGGGATGTGAAACTTGGGTCGGCGTATGACAACGCGCTCGAAAGCTCCTTGTCCCTCGGATATTATTGGTGACTGACGCCCTCGCTCCACCCGCTCTTTAAATCTTTTCTGACACTTTGATGGCCGCTTGGCATCCGGCCGTGATGACAGAGCGAAGGAAGCGGTAGCCTGGCGCGTCCTCTGCCCCCTCGGCGATGGCGGTGTCGTGGTGTTCGAGTTCTTCTTCACGGAACTGGGCGAATGTATCGCGCAGCTCGTCTTCGTTTTGACCCTCAAGCTCATCGACTTGATCTTGGTAGTGCCCCTCGATGACGCTTTCGACGGCGGATGTGCAAGCCATGGCCGCCTTTTCGCCCAGGAGCGCCGTGCCAGCGCCCAGGGCGAACCCAGCAGCATTCCAAAGCGGTGCGAGGAGCGTTGGCCGCACCGATCGCTCCATCAGCATACGATCAAAAGTTTCGAGGTGTTTTTCCTCGCCTTGCTCCATCTCACGAAGAAGAGCGGCAATCCGCGCTTTGTGCGGTAGCTTGTCAAAAACAGCCCGCTGACCGCGATAGATTTGCACCGCACCGTATTCTCCCGCGTGATCCACACGGAGCATTTCTGCCATACGCTGCTTGAGGTGAGAGGGGCGAGGGGGAAGAGCGCTTTCGGTCATGGGATCAGTGCACCAGTTGAGGAGCGCCAATCTTATCGTTGCGGATGGTCTGAGC
>JBCCBY010000316.1:0-3027 GCA_039033795.1 Pseudomonadota bacterium
AGATATCGTTCGGCGAGCGTTGTCTCGATCATGCGCCCGCCTCCAGAGGTTCCTGGCGGTTGCGCTGACGCTGCAACCAAAGATCGCTGCGGAACCGATACCGGTTGGGATTGGCGACGATCACCATGCAGACAACAATGGTCATCACCGGAACAGCATATTGAACGGCGTTAAAGGCGGGCGCGTCCGCGGCGAGGCTTTGCGATAGGTACCCGAAAATCCGCGCTGAACCCGCCGTCAGGCTCGCCAGCAAGATCCGCTTGGCGTAGCCCCGCCGCGATGTGGTGGCCGTGAGCAGAAAAGCGGCCGCGAGCAGAGCAAAGGCAATACAGTAAAGCGGCGTTGCGAGCCTTGAATGACCCTCCGCGATCAAGCGTCCTGCGAGACGCTGGTCATAGGGATTGCTGAGATCGGGATTGAACAGCTCACTGAGGTAGCGCTCGGTCCCTTCATAATTGCGTGCAGCACCCCTGTTGCTGTCGAGCTCAGCCATGTCGACCGCCGTTTCGTTGAACCGGACGATTTCGATTTTGCCGCTTTCAGGATCTTGCCATTGCGCTGTGCCGCGCAGAAGGAAGAGGCGAGGGCCGGCCTCGGTGATGGCAAAGACGCCGTTCTCGGCGGTGTAGGTTGTTTCCCGACTGCGATCGCGGGCGTCATAGATGTGAAGGCCCACATACTGATCACCCGGCCGAACATCCTCAGCGTAGACGGTGAGCCCGCCAACGACCTCGGTGAACACTTTATCGCGAACAAGTGAACTCGCGAGGTTGTTGCGCACATCATAGATCGTCTCTTTCAAGAGCCGGTAGCTGCGCGGTTGAAGATCAAGATTGATGAACAGAACCACCGCCGAAGCCAGCACCGAGAGGATCAAAAGCGGTTTGGCAAGACGCAGACGGCTTGCACCAGCAGCGCGCATCACGGGGATCTCACTGTCCACCATCAGCACATTGATCACATAAAGACAGGCCGCCAATAACGCGATCGGCAAGACAAGGCCCACCAGGCTGGGGATCAGCAACATGGTGACCTTGAAAAAGACGATGAGGGTGCCGCCATCATCGACGATAAGGTCCATCCGATTGAGGACTTGAGTGAGCCAAGCCACCGCCGTCGTGCAGGCGAGGATCAGCAAAAACGGGACCAAAGCCTGTTTGAAAATATATCGATCGAGACGGCTCAAAAAATCCTCATGGTTGACAGGCAGCGCCGGGGATTTGCAACGCTAGCCAAGGCGCCTAGCACGGAACCTTGAACGGTTTCGAGGCCGTCTTTGAACAGGAGAACGCAATGGTCGATGTCAGTTTCGCAAGCTCGCTAACCGGTGCTGGAATGGTGGTCATTCCCGTCGCGAAGGAGAGCGATATTTCCGTGCCCTCGGCGCTTGCGGATATGGCCGATGATTTGAAAAGAGCCGCCAAAGCATCGGACTTTTCCGGCAAGCCAGGACAAACCGTGACGCTGGCGGGCCATGTGAGCCTTCCCGGTACGATTGTGGTGTTGCTGGGCGCTGGTGAGATTGATGTTTCTGATGATCTAAAAATGGCCAGGCTTGGCGGAAAAGCCGCAGCGCTCGCCTTGCCGAAGGTGACGAATGTGGAGATTGTTGCCCCTGATGGCGCGGCCGCATTCCTCGCCTACGGAGCAGCGCAGCGCGCCTACAGCTTCACCAAATACCGCAAGAAGGCTGAAGCCGATCAATTGCCAAAGCTTGCGAAAGTCACCGTCGTGACCAGCGACCCCGATGCTGATGAGAAGTTTTCTCCGCTTCATGAGATTTACGAAGGTGTGAAACTGGCTCGCGATCTGGTGACAGAGCCGCCCAATATTCTGTATCCGGATAGTTACGCCGAACGTTGTCGGGAACTGGAAAGCTTAGGGGTTGAGGTCGAGGTTCTTGGCGAAGCCGAGATGGGTAAGCTTGGCATGGGCAGCTTGCTCGGTGTCGGTCAGGGGTCGATCCGCGAGAGCAAGATGGTGGTGATGCGGTGGAACGGCGGTGCCGATGGCGAGAAGCCTCTGGCCTTTATCGGCAAGGGTGTCACCTTTGACACGGGCGGGATCAGCCTGAAGCCGCCGCCCAACATGGATGAGATGAAGATGGACATGGGCGGTTCGGCCGCCGTCGTCGGTGCGATGCGGGCTTTGGCTGGCCGAAAAGCCAAATGCAACGTGGTCGGATTGATCGGCCTCGTTGAGAACATGCCGGACGGCAATGCTCAACGTCCCGGCGATATCGTGACCTCGATGTCGGGGCAGACCATCGAGATTTTGAACACCGACGCCGAAGGCCGTCTGGTGATGGCGGATGTGCTCACCTATGCGCTTGACCGGTACAAGCCAAAAGCGATGGTGGATCTTGCGACACTGACCGGCGCAATCCTCATTGCGCTTGCGAGTGAATATGGTGGTTTGTTCACGGAAGATGATGCCCTGGCCTCGGCACTCTTAGAAGCGGGAGAGACCTCTGGCGATGAGCTTTGGCGCATGCCGCTCGGTCAGGCGCATCGCGAGATGATCAAGTCAGACGTGGCGGATATGAAAAATATCGGTGGCCGTGACGGGGGCAGCTCGTCCGCTGCTGCGTTTCTCTCGCGGTTTGTTGATAAAGAGACGCCTTGGGCGCACCTCGATATCGCCGGCACCGCATGGAAAAAGAAAGACTCCGACACCGAGCCAAAGGGCGGCACGGGATTTGGTGTTCGACTGCTTGATGAATGGGTTCGGCAGCATGAGGGGTAGGGGACAGAAATCCTCAGCCCTCAAATGATCCCTCTACCACTTTTGGGTCAACAATCACGCACGTTCTTTTGATGGTGGATCGAAAGAACGTGCGGCTTGATCGAGATGCTCGAGCCAGACCTCCTCGGGCCAGCTCGTTCATTGAAGGGCCTCAGCGCCGACGGTCCCTCAGGCCCGCATTCTCAATTCCCGCGCGGGCGCACGCAGCGTCTTCCGCAGCCGTTGCGCCCGAGACTCCAATGCCGCCCAACAGCGCGCCGTCACGGGTGTAGATCGGAACAC
>JBCCBY010000317.1:0-3023 GCA_039033795.1 Pseudomonadota bacterium
AGAGCTGACGGCGGTCGAACGCGAATCCCAAAGGTCAAATGACCCTAACGTTCTGTTCTCATTTGACTTATTAAGCTGATAAGTGGCTTGGCCCATGTCGAATTCCTCCCGTCGATAGCGCCGGATCACTGTTTTTTGATCAACGTTACACCAATCTGCTGGTTTTGGGCAGGCCTGACTTTTTATCATCAACAGGCGAATTGGCCCGCCAGAAATCTCCCGCGACTATGAGAAAATGCAGTCCGAAAACGGCTTGTTTCCTGGTCTACTGACAGTCTCGCTTTGAGTGCACTGCACCATTGAGGTGGCAATGGATTTTGATCCGACCGAAGAACAGGTTCTATTCAGCCAAATGATCGATCGGTTCTGCCAAGATCGGTACGGTGACGGGCAGCGCGGTCAGTATCTTCAAGAGCCATGGGGATTCTCAGCGGACGGGTGGCAAATCCTGGCCGAAAGCGGGGTGTTTGCCTTACCAATTGGCGAGGACCGCGGCGGGCTGGGCGGCTCACCAGCGGATACCGTCAGCGTGATGACGGCATTTGGTCGCAAGCTGGCCTTGGAGCCTCTGCTCGGTGGCCCGCTTCTGGCGGGCGCTCTGCTCGCCCGCATGCCAGAGAGCCCACTCGTCGCGTCATGGATTGACAAGATCATCGAAGGCAGCGGACACCTCGCTCTTGCCCATGCTGAGGCGGCGGCCCGGTTCAGGATTGACCAGGTGACCACCAAGTTTAGCGAGTCGCCCAGCGGCCCGATCCTTGACGGCAAGAAGACATTCGTTTTTGGGGCCGGCGCTGCGAGCCACTTCATCGTCAGCGCGATCCCCCATGCCCCTGCCGATAAAACAACAAAGGATCAGGACAGCATCAGGTTTTTCCTGGTCGATGGCGCAGCGGACGGCGTCGTGCGCACAGACTATCGTCTGACGGATGGTTCAATCGCCTGCGAACTCAGCCTGTCTTCGGTCCCAGCACAGGCCCTTGATGGGCGGTTTGGCGACCTCGAGGCCGTGGTTGCGACCAACAGAATTGCCGCTTCTGCTGAGATGGTGGGCATTATGGAGATGCTTCTTGATGCCACCGTCGACTATGTGAAGACGCGGGTTCAGTTCGGCCAACCCCTCGGCAAGTTTCAGGTGATCCAACACCGACTGGCTGACCTTTACACCTCACTCGAGATGTGTCGCTCCCATCTGGCGGCAATGGCGGCTGCTGATTGCGCGTGCGATGAGGGGCGTCATCAGATCATCGGATCGAAGGCGTTTATCGCAGAAAAGGCACGCACCCTGGCTGAGGAAGCGGTTCAGCTTCATGGCGGTATGGGCGTTACCGATGAACTGACGATAGGCCATGGACTGAAGCGTATTCTTGTGCTCGCCACCCTTTGGGGGGATCCTGATACGGATCTCATGACCTATGCCCAAGGAACCGCCAGCCAAGCGGTTTGATCGTCATCGGCACAATCGGATAAATGGGCCGCAACCGGATGAAAAGGCCGCGAGGCGGGGCTTACTTTCCGTAAGCCATCACCTCTTTGACGGCTTCGACAATGCGTCCAGCATTCGGCAGGAAAGCATCCTCAAGCGACGGGGCGAACGGCACAGGCGTGTGCGGACAGGTCACCTTCTTGATCGGCGCCTTGAGGTGCTCAAAGCCTTGATCAGCAACGATCGACGACACATCTGCCGCGAGCGAGCAACGTGGTGGGCTTTCATCCACGACCACCAACCGGCCCGTGCGCTCAACGCTTTCAAGGATCGTGTCAACATCAAGCGGCGATGTGGTACGGGGATCAACGATCTCGCAGTCGACACCGTCCTTCGCCAAAAGATCGGCTGCCGCGTTCGCGTGAATGATGGATGCACCAAAGACAACAACCGTCACATCATCGCCGTCGCGGACAAATTCGGCTTCACCGAAGGGGATCGTGTAGGCTTCGTCCGGAACGTCGGCCTCTGACTGATAAAGAAGTTTCGACTCCAAGAAGATCACCGGGTCGTCATCACGGATGGCCTGGATCAAAAGACCTTTCGCATCATAGGCGTTGGTTGGCATGACAACCTTCAAACCAGGAATCATGGTGAAAAGCGGATGAAGGGTTTGGGAGTGCTGAGCACCCGCCCTGAGGCCCGCACCGATCATTGAACGAACAACCCAGGGCGTCTTGGCCTTGCCGCCGAACATGTAGTGAAACTTCGCAGCCTGATTGTAGACCTGGTCCATGCAGACGCCAATGAAATCCACGAACATAATCTCTGCGACAGGCCGCATCCCTGTAAGGGCCGCACCATTGGCCGCACCGATGATCGCCGATTCTGAAATCGGTGTGTCGATCACACGATCAGCACCGAAACGATCAAACAGCCCTTGGGTGACACCGAACACGCCGCCCACCTGACCAGGAGCGCCCGACGACGCCTGGCCTCCTGCGATGTCTTCACCCATCAGGATCACATTTTCATCCCGCTCCATCTCTTGAGCGAGGGCTTCATTGATGGCTTGCAGATAACTCTTCTTTGGCATGAAGCGGCCCTCAATAAGGTGATGCGTAGACGTTGGTTTCTAGGTCAGCGATATCGGGCATAGGCGCTGCAAGTCCGGCTTCGACCGCCGCTTGAACCTCTTGGGCCACGTCAGCTTCGATCTCACGAAGCTCCTTGGCGGATAAGAGATTTGCCTCGGTAACCCGCTCACAGAAGTGCTCAAGAGCATCCCGCTTGCGCGCCTCCAAAAGCTCGGCTTCCGTCCGGTAAGGCTGCGGGTCCCCAATGAAGTGACCCAAAAACCTCGGACATTCCGTCACAACAGTCGATGGGCCGCCGCCGTTCCGCGCCCGCTCAAGAGCGCGCGCCATGGCGTCACGGACATCAAAGAAATTGGCCCCATCCACCGTCTCAGCCGGCATGCCAAACGCCGCCGAGCGATCAGCGATCGATTCACAGCCCACGGCATAATCAGCACCCGTATGTTCACCGTAGCCATTGTTTTCAATGACGAAGATCGCCGGGACCTTGAGGACCACGG
>JBCCBY010000318.1:0-3015 GCA_039033795.1 Pseudomonadota bacterium
ATCGAAGTGCTGCGTGGCCCGCAGGGTGCGCTGTACGGACGTAACGCAACCAACGGCGCAATTATTATCGCAACAGCGGGCCCAACGGACGAGTTTGAAGGATATGTTCAGGGAACGTATGGTAAGGGTGAGGAATACGGCTTTGAGGGTTCCGTCTCTGGACCGCTGATCGAAGACAAGGTCGGTTTTCGGTTGTCGGCCCGCTACAGTGATCTCGATGGCTACTTTGACAATGTGGCGTTGAATGACGAGGTGGGTTTTTACGAGGAGTTCAACCTCCGTGGGCATCTCGATTTTGATTTAACCGAGAATTTCACGGCGGACCTCCGGGCGAGCTACACAGAGAGTGACGGCGACTCACTGCTCTACACCTTCCAAGGGGTGTCGACTGATCCCGACACCGGGGAAGTGAACGGTTTCCCCGGGATCAGTGATGCGGACGTCGTGCAGCGCGAGTTCTCTGCGAACAACAAGGGTTTTGACGAGCGCGAGGTCGGTCAATTGTCGCTCCGCTGGGCTTATGATTTGGGATGGGCGAGCTTCTCGTCCACGACCGCCTATGACTGGCTTGAACAATCGGTCGGTGGGGATCAATTCCCGTACACCGCGAACTCGACAATCAACCCAGGCATCTCATTCTTCGATGGAACGCAAACGCAGTTCATTGATGTGGAAGCCTTTAGCCAAGAAATACGTCTAACATCACCGGATGACCAAGCACTCCGCTGGATGGTTGGTGGGTATTATCTTGATACAGAACGCTTTATCTCATCAACGGTTGGGGCTGATTTTGAGCAAGGCATCCGTGCAATCGAGCGCACGCCGCTTCTGGGTGATCCTGGAAACCCAACGACATCGTTCTTAGCTGACGACAACGACAACACCGCGTGGGCACTCTTTTTCAACCTTGCCTATGATGTGACCGACAAAATCGAGCTGTCGTTTGCTGGCCGGTATGATGAGGACGAGCGGGAGCAGACGGTCAGTGACTTAAATGGCATCTATGGAACAGATGGTACACTGATCGCACCACAGGGTGTACCCGGTGCTGTCAACGAGAAAACGTTCTCGCGGTTCCAGCCTAAGGTGACGGCGCGTTATCTCTTTAGCGATGATGCGTCGGTTTTTGCCTCCTGGGGTCGCGGTTTCAGAAGCGGTCAGTTCAACCAGAATGGAGTGGCAGCGGCTGCTGCCAATGCGGGCCTCGTCGGCGTCCAGGACATCTATGACCAGGAGGACAGTGAAACCATCGAAGCAGGGTTTAAGGCGAACCTCTTTGGTAACATGGTCCGCACGTCAGGAGCCATCTATCGAACAGAAGTCGATAATGCTCCGTATTTCGTGTTTGTTGGCGCAGTTGGTGCCCAGGTGTTGGTCGGCATTGATGAGGTCGAGATTATCGGCGGCGAGTTTGAGGTGGCGGTCAATCCGCTTCCAGGCCTCGATGTTTATGCGGGCGTGGGGGTGAGTGATAGCGAGGTCGAGTCCTACGCCTTGAACACGGCGGCCGAGGGGAACAATGCGCCTTACGTTCCGGACACAACGTTTAATGCTGGCGTGCAGTACCGTGTACCAGTCACCGATAGCATCGGCTTCTTCGGCCGTCTCGATTACGAGCGGCGGGGTGAGCAATACTGGGATCCGGAAAACAGCACGGCGCGTTCAGCGATCGACTTGGTCAATCTGCGCAGCGGTTTCGAAGCCAATGACGGTCGTTGGTCGGTGACATCCTCCTTCCAGAACCTGACGGACGAAGAATACAACTCCGAATGGGTGCTGGGCGGTTTTGCGCATGCCGGTCCTCCTCGGACGTGGCGTGTCGATCTCCGCGTGAACTTCTAGCGGCTCCAACCAAAGCCAATGGCATAAACCAAAGATCATCCGTCGATGATCACGATAAAGAAAAGAGAAAGTGATGATGAAGCGATTGATCTTTGTGGTCGCAGGTGGTGCTGGTCTTTCACTATCAGCTGCCATGGCGGGGGATGTTGCAACCAAGTGCGAGGCGGCCATGACGGCCGTCGGCGCCACGGGCGCTGAGGCTGGCTGTGCATGCTTTGACGAGGCACTCAGTGAACAGGAGCGCGCTGATTACATGGCGATGGATTTGGCAACATGGGCCAGTTCGGCCTCGGAGCCCATGAAGCAGGCTGCGGCCACGTGCTTCCCCACCGACAACACCAACGATTCGTGAAGCGGGGTCGATAAGGTCTTATGGGTCGGGTACGAGCGGCGTCGGACATTGGTGGAACGTTTACGGACCTTGTCTATTTTGAGCTTGATGATGACACCGGCGAAGTGCGTTCGGTGTCAACGGAGAAGGCCCACACCACACCACCTGACTTTGAACGGGGTGTCATTGACACATTCAAGAAGGCGGATGTTAGCCTGCAGGATGTCACCTACTTCGCCCACGGAACAACAGTCGTCATCAATGCACTGACAGAGCGCCGAGGCGTTAAGACCGGGTTGATCACCACCCGCGGCTTTCGTGATGTGCTCGAGATTGCGCGGGGCAATCGTCCGGACTTCTTTAACCTGCGGTACGAAAAGCCAGAACCCTTCGTCCCTCGTTACCTCCGGCGAGAAGTCTCAGAACGGATGACGTACACGGGCGAACCGGTCACCCCTCTTGTGACCGCCGATATCGACGATATCGTCGAGGCGTTTAAGGCGGACGGTGTGGAGGCCATTGCTGTCTGTCTCTTGCATGCTTACGCGAACCCGGTCCATGAGGTTGAGGTGGTCGCGCGGGTTAAAGAGCTGTGGCCAGAAATTTCTGTTGTGGCGTCTCACCAAATTTCCCGCGAGTGGCGGGAATATGAGCGGACCAACACGACAGTCGTCAGCGCCTATGTCCAGCCGATTGCAGAGACCTACCTTTCGCGGTTGGAGCAGCGCCTTTCCGAACACGCGTTTGACGGTTCGTTCTATATCATGCAGTCCAATGGCGGGATCGATACCGTCGAGGCGACAAAGCGGACACCTATATCGATCGTTGAGTCAGGACCTGCG
>JBCCBY010000319.1:0-2969 GCA_039033795.1 Pseudomonadota bacterium
CCAAAAGAACGCGCTCGTATGCCTGCGTCTGAGCTTACGTCTCGTTGGATCGCGGGGTGACACCAAAGCTCAGGGTCTTAAAGACTTCATTTGTATAATGAAGACCTGTTATGACTGTAAGGGCAGCAGCGATCCATAAAAGTGCATAGCCAAAGACGCCCGCGCCCCATGTCAGGATAAGGAGCGCAAAAAGCTGCGTGGCTGTTTTGCCCTTGGCCAAGGTCGACACAGGCAATTCGCCACCTTGTTCGACAAGTCCCTCCCGCAAACCAGCGACCCACAGCTCGCGCATGGCAATGGCAAGCACAGGGATCAACATCAGTCCCGCTAACGTGCCATTGGCCACCAAAACGATGAGTGCAGTCGTGGTCAACATTTTATCAGCAATAGGATCGAGGGCGCGACCCAGCGCGGTTTCTTCCTGACGGCGCCGAGCCACGTATCCATCAAGCAAATCGGTGGCCGCGGCGATGCCAAACACCACGACCGCAGCGATTGAGTATCCGGTCATCACAAGGACGGCGTAGGGCACAACCAATATCGCTCGTAAGAGGGTCAATTGGTTTGCCAAAGTCATCGCCATCACTCCTCGTGGTTCGCCAGCCAGTCGCCAAGCCAATGGATGTGGTAGTCGCCATCCTGAATGTCTTTTTCAGCCAACAGACGTTCAAACAGCGGAACAGTTGTCTTGATCCCTGATAGAACGGTTTCTTCAAGCGCCCGTTGAAGCCGTTTCAAAACAAGCTCGCGATCATCGCCCCAAACTATCAGTTTACCGATCATTGAATCGTAATACGGGGGAATCGCATAGCCATCATAGACCGCTGAATCGAACCGCACGCCAAGCCCTCCCGGCGCGTGAAACTCCTCAACACGTCCAGGTGAAGGAACGAATGTCGTGGGGTCCTCTGCATTGATCCGGCACTCAATGGCATGACCTTGAATGGTGACATCGTCTTGCTTCATCGACAGCGGGTTGCCCGCGGCGATGGAGATCTGTTCACGGACCAGATCGATGCCGGTGACTTGCTCGGTCACAGGATGCTCAACCTGCAGCCGGGTGTTCATCTCGATAAAGAAGAACTCTCCATTTTCATAGAGATACTCGACCGTCCCCACGCCAAGATACCCAAGGCCCTCGATCGCCTTGCGCGTTGTTTCACCAATCTTTGCCCGGGCTTCGGGGGATAAAACAGGCGAGGGGGCTTCTTCGAGAACTTTCTGGTTCCGGCGTTGTAAGGAGCAATCGCGTTCACCCAAGTGCACAACGTTGCCGTGGCTGTCCGCTGCGATCTGAATTTCGATGTGACGCGGTGTCTCGAGGTATCGCTCAATGTAAACGGAACCATCGCCAAAGGCGGCCTCTGCTTCGCTGCTCGCGGCTGTGAGAGCGCCTTCGAGCTCGCTCGCATCCCGCGCCAGCTTCATTCCGCGCCCTCCGCCGCCGGCGGCTGCTTTGATTAGAGCGGGGTAACCGATCGTCTCGGCTGCTGCACGCGCTTCATCCAGATTGGCAAGAGCGCCGTCCGACCCAGGCACCAAGGGGATCCCAAGATCACCCACCGCCCGTTTTGCGGCGATTTTGTCACCCATTGTCCGGATATGGTCAGCGGAAGGACCAATAAAGGTGATCCCGTGGGCGCTCACGATTTCTGCGAAGCGTGCGTTCTCTGACAGGAACCCGTAGCCAGGGTGGATGGCATCGGCACCGGTGATTTCAGCGGCCGACACGATGGCAGCAATATTGAGATAGCTGCCCTTTGCTGGCGGCGGGCCGATGCACACACTCTCGTCGGCGAGGCGCACATGCATGGCGTTGGCATCGGCGGTCGAATGCACGGCCACCGTTGCAATACCGAGATCCCGGCAGGCACGGTGGACCCGCATGGCGATCTCACCGCGGTTGGCAATCAGGACCTTTTTGAACATCGGCTACGCCTCAAGGACGAGAAGGGCTTCATCGAATTCGACGGGCTCGGCGTTCTTCGCAAGGATTTCTTGCACGCGACCGGCACGCGGGGCTTTGATCTCGTTCATCGTTTTCATGGCTTCGATGATCATCAGCGTTTGGCCCTCTTGGACCTCGCCGCCCGTTTCAACAAACTGCGCGGCGCCCGGTGTTGGTGAGAGGTAAGCGGTCCCCACCATCGGCGATCGGATCGTCTCCCCTGACGGTGCGGCTGGCGCTGCTGCGACGGGCGCTGGCTCAGCCGCGGTCGGAGCAACCGCCGCCGGCGCGGCGACAACAGCGGCTGCCTGCGGCTCGACCAACGTCTGCTGAACCGTTCGGGCAACGCGCAGGCGCATGCCGCCGCGTTCCAGTTCGATCTCGGTCAGGCCCGTGTCGTTGAGGACATCCGCCAACGCGCGAACAATATGGAGGTCGTCATCCGAGCTCTTTGGCATCCTGTTGTTTATCCCTCAGCTTTGACGGACTGGCCATTAAGGAGTGCGATGGCAGCGTCAAGAGCCAGCGTATAACTCAACGGGCCAAATCCGGCGATCACGCCCTGACAAGCGGGCGCGATGACCGAGTGGTGGCGGATTGCCTCACGTGCATGGGGGTTCGACAGATGAACTTCGATCACCGGTCCATCCACGGTCAGCAAGGCGTCGAGCAACCCAACGGAGGTGTGGGTGTAGCCCGCCGCGTTGATCAAGACCGCCGCGCAATCGCGCGCATTCTGAACCGCGGTGATGAGGTCGCCCTCGCTGTTGTGTTGTGAAAAGTGCAAACTGCGTCCAGCGCTTGCGAGCTTGTTGCGGCAAAGGCTTTCGATGTCAGCAAGCGTCGCTGTGCCATAGATCTCCGGTTGCCTCGTCCCTAGAAGATTGAGGTTCGGACCGTTTAAAACGGCAATTGCGCCGGTATCACTTGCAGTGCCCATCCTGCGCTTTTAGCTGCGAGTTGTGACCATGAGCAAAACGAAAAGCACATCGGCGCCCCATGCGATGACGATCACCCTTAA
>JBCCBY010000320.1:0-2966 GCA_039033795.1 Pseudomonadota bacterium
CGAACGGTCAAGAAGGGTGGTTTTGGTGCACAGCTTCGGTTGCCGATCACGATGTCTAAAGCATACAGGGGTTGCTGATCAGTGATCGTTCACCAGACGAGCAAACCGGCCATCGGACAAAGGAAGGCGCACGACTTTGCGCTCGCCTTCGACGATTTTGATCTCATCATAATCAGCGGACGATGTAAAAAAATGCCGCTCGGAATGCGGATGATCAAACCATCCCGACGGATCAAGCTCTCGTTCCACCTGATCGATTTCTTCCGTCGCAAACCGCCAAAAACATGTGCCAACAAGATCAGACACGGACTGGTGCCACTCGAGGGCGCGGCGGTGGGAAGCGGCCAAAAGGTTATGAGAGATATCGCAAATCAAGAAATAGGGTTCGCTCGACGTCTCGATGAGACGAGCCAAAGCATGGTCACTCGCGGTTGTTGGTTGGGCTTCAATCAGGGCGCGAATGGTCTTTTCGTGGGTCGGCGCGGGCGCGTATCCCTTTTCCCATCGCGACACCGTCACCTGGCTGACGCCCAGATGCTGAGCAAGCGCGTCTTGGCTCAGCGAATTGAGAACGCGCCATCGCCGAAGTGCGCCGCCCAGGTTCAGTCGAGGCGGTAACGCCGCGCGCCCGTCGGCAACCGGCTTGTCCAGATGATCGTCCATCACGGTCAACTACCACATCCACCAACCGCGTCATAAAGGAACCGCGTGTTCTTATTGAGCGGGTAGGGTTCCTTCCTTAGGTACGCGTTATGGCCACTCTTATCGATCTCAACCAGCGACCTGCACTCAGACACCCTGAGAAGCAGAAAAACCCCGATAGCCCAGTTCAGCGCAAGCCCAACTGGATTCGGGTGAAGGCGCCGGTTTCAAAGGGTTACGCAGCAACGCGGGAGATCGTGAAATCCAAGGGCCTTGTTACGGTTTGCGAAGAGGCCGCTTGCCCCAATATCGGCGAATGCTGGGATCAAAAGCACGCCACCATGATGATTTTGGGTGAAATCTGCACCCGTGCCTGTGCTTTTTGCAACGTGCGAACAGGACTGCCGAGCGCGGTCGACCATGATGAACCCCGTCGCGTGGCCGACGCGGTGGCGGAAATGGGTCTTAAGCATGTGGTGATCACCTCCGTTGACCGAGATGACTTGGAAGACGGTGGGGCCCAGCATTTTGTCGATGTGATCGAAGCGATTCGCGCGCGCTCCCCGCGCACAACAATTGAGATCCTCACCCCCGATTTCCTGCGGAAGCCAAGCTGGGCATTGGAGAAGGTGATCGATGCAGCGCCCGATGTCTTCAACCATAATCTTGAAACCGTCCCGCGGCTCTATCTGTCGATCCGCCCCGGCGCGCGCTATTTCCACAGTCTTCGGTTGCTTGAGCGGGTGAAGGACCGCGCCCCGGAGCAGTTCACCAAGTCTGGCTTGATGGTCGGTCTCGGTGAGAGCACGGAAGAAGTCATGCAGGTGATGGATGACATGCGTTCCGCGGGCATCGATTTTTTGACGATCGGACAATATCTTCAGCCCACGCGCAAACATGCGACCGTTGATCGTTTTGTCACACCCGAAGAGTTCAAGCGCTATGAAACGATCGCGCGCTCGAAGGGTTTTCTGATGGTCTCAGCCAGCCCGCTGACGCGATCGAGCCATCATGCGGGCGACGACTTCGCCAAACTCAAAGCCGCCCGTGAGGCCAAGGGCGCCTAGATGACCGCCCACCATGAGCGTATGGCGGTGCCGTTCAAGCCGCAGGACATGTACGATCTCGTCCTTGATGTCACCGATTATCCACGGTTTATCCCATGGGTTGAGGCGCTCCGTGTACGCCGAGATAGTGAAGAGGGCGGTCATCGTCTCATTACTGCCGATATGGTGGTCAGGTACTCCGTGTTCCGCGAAAGCTTTCGCTCAGCGGTGACAGCTGATCCTGATACGCTCACCATCCATGTCGACTATGTCAAAGGGCCGCTGCAAAACCTCTCCAACCACTGGGTCTTTGAAGAGACCAACGAGGGGTGCATCGTTGATTTTCAGCTCGCGTTCGCGTTCAAAAGCCAGCTGATGCAAGCCGCTGCCACTGCTTTTGTTGAGCATGGGTTCATGCGGCTTTCGGGCGCTTTTATCGATGAAGCCCATCGCCGCTTTGGGGTTGCTGCCTAGGTATTTTGCCGAAAAACGATATTTTGTTGCTTGTCGATGTGCCTTCCCGTCACCATCTGTTGTCCTGTTGGGGGCTTGTAAAAGCCTCGGTCAATAAAGGAGATCAGCGTGGCACAACAGGCCCAAAACACTGACAAGATTTTTGATGAAAAGACGTTTCAGCATCAACTGAGACCGGCTTGGACGCCAATCAATGTGGCGTTGATGATCCTCTTCTTTGTCACTGGTCTCTGGCCACTTGGACTGCTTGCTATCGCTTATATGATGTATGGCCGCGACATGGGCCTCGACTTTTCCAATTGGGGCGAAGCGAAATCCAGTGTCCGGCGTGCCTCTAAAGGGTGCTCCTGGTCCTCGAACCGTACCCGCACGCAAGGCTCCTCGGGAAATGCTGCGTTCGATGCGTGGCGTGATGCTGAAATCACCCGCCTCGAAGAAGAACGCCGCAAGCTCGATGAAGCCCGCAAAGCGTTTGATGAGCATATGAAAGAGCTTCGCATGGCCCGCGATCGGGATGAGTTTGAAGCCTTTCAACGCGCATGGGATGCCAAGCGTCAGGACAGCAGCACGCTGTAAGAAGACAGATTAGCGTGTCAAAAAGGTCGGCCTTTGGCCGGCCTTTGTGGTGTTAGGGGCCGCCCGGCCCACCTGGTCCACCGGGACCAGCACCGCCGGGCACACCGGTGCCAACGCCGACGCCGCCGAAGATTTGTTCGAAGAGACTTGCCTCGCGCCCTCTGGTGGCTGTTTTCCGCGCCACAATGTCGACCTCCTGACCGTCTGCGAGGGTCAAGGTTTCGACGC
>JBCCBY010000321.1:0-2961 GCA_039033795.1 Pseudomonadota bacterium
CCGTGCGGGCAAACCGTCCGTCGAACGCAGCCGTGTCACTGAGGGTTTCGGTCGCTAAGCGAACAATCGATCGACGGCAATCGTCGTTCTTCTGGCCGCAGACGTGACAGTAAGCCCCCACCAACGACGCGCCGCAGGCTAAACAAGTCGGTGATACACTCACTGCTATTGCCGCGTGGTTCGCCATCAACGCCGCTTCACCCCCATATTGCCGAGGACGAGTATGCGCGGATTTTTTAGGCGTGGCCAGACCAAGAAGCGACAGCGCTTTAGGCGAGGACGTCTTTCGTGGCCTGCGCAAAGATGGCCAGGCCCTCATCGATCAAACGATCGGGCGCGACCAACGGTACATGGGTCCTGATCACATGTGCTTTTCGGCCTGCGGTCAACGTGATGAGCCCCAGTTCCCGGGCGCGGCTTTGGATCGCCGCCGCCGCCTCGCCATTGGGCTTTTGCGGATCGCCATCCTGCACCATTTCGACCGCAGCCATGGCGCCAACCCGCCGCACGTCGCCAAAGGTACCCTTGCCCACACCTTTCGCGAGATCACGCCACACCGCCTCAACCTTGGCGCCAATTTCCTCCGCACGGGCAAGGAGGCCATCCTCTTCAATCACATCGAGAACAGCCAGCGCCGCTGCGCAGGCCACAGGATTGCCGCCATAGGTCGACCCCATGCCGCCCGGTGCGATTTTATCGAAAAGCTCTGCCTTTCCAATCACCGCGGATAAGGGGAAACCGCCAGCAATCGACTTCGCGCAAATCAGAAAGTCTGGTTCAATCCCCGCATGCTCGATTGCGAACATTTTTCCGGTGCGGGCAAAACCGGTTTGCACTTCATCCGCAATAAACATGATGCCGTGTTCATCGCAAAGCTCCCGCAGACCCTGCAGAAATTCAATCGGTGCAGGGATGAACCCGCCCTCCCCTTGGACAGGCTCAATCACGATGCCCGCCACGTTGTCGGGCGAGACCGAGGTCTCGAGGATCTGCCGCAGCGTCGCCAGGGCAGCACTCGCCGTTACACCCTTATATTGGTCCGGATAAGGAGCATGATAGACATCCGACGGCAGCGGGCCAAACCCCATCTTATACGGAACAGCTTTACCCGTGAGGGCTGTTGCGAGCAGCGTCCGACCGTGAAACGCTCCCTCGAACGAGATCAGGCCGGGCCGTCCTGTGATCCGCCGAGCAAATTTGCAGACCTGCTCGGTCGCCTCAGAGCCGGTGTTCATGAACATCGTCTTGTACGCGCTGCCGCCTGCCTGACCTGATACATTGCCAACGAGCGTGTTCAGCCGCTCAGCGAGCTCCACATAGGGCTCATACTGGGCAACCCCAAAGCAGGTGTGCACCACTTTGTCGATTTGCGCCTTGGCGGCCTCCATCACCTTGGGGTGATTGTGCCCAACGTTCAGAACACCAATGCCCGCAATGAAGTCGATATAACGCTTGCCCTCGACATCCCACAGTTCCGCGCCTTGTGCCTTGGCGGCGTAGATACCTGATTTCGATGGTAGGCCCATCGGGCAGGCCTGGTCACGGCGCGCCACCAACAGCTCATTGGTGGGGTATTCGTTCGTGCCGGATTGTCCGTCTGCCATGGGGGCCTCCTTCAATCTCAAAGCCCCCTCTGCTCTCGTTACATCCGTGGTTCAACCCATGTGGCTTCATGAGCACAAAGCACGACGCTGTCCGCCTCACCTGCCTCAAAAGGCTTGTCCCACAAGCATGGGTTGCGCAAAGGTGAACCGACTTGCAAGGGTGGTGGATGATGAACGATGTCTTGAACCGCAATGACTGGGTGCGACCAGCAAGCGGCGGCGGTGATGACGCAGATGGGCCGTCCACAGAGGAGAATGAAGTTCCGGACGTTACTGTAGAGTTCCCTAGCCCCGACGACAAAGAGAGCACCGTTTCGCAAAATGTCAGCCGGTATCGGGCGTTTACGTTGATCCGTAAAAGGACACTCTTCGGTCACGTTTATTTTTTTGAGACGCGAAAAAAAGATCAGTCCGGAAAGCGTCCAGGAAAATATGGCCTCTTTGGCGGCAACATTGAGCGCGATCATGCGATCGAAGACGAGTATGTCTTGGAATCGGCGATGCAAACGGTACTGCGCGAACTTGATGAAGAGCTTGGTATCGACAGCTTTGGCGACGGTAGCCCAAAAGAAGTCTTAAAAGGATTTTCTCTCCACGACGAAAACAGTCAGTATCAAGTCCATCTATTTTTAATATTCGGTCGATCCGCAAAAAAGGTGAACACGTCGGATATCCGCGACTACCAAAAAGAAAAGCGTGCTGAACTCGAAGACTGCCGACAGAAGCGCGACATGCTCCTCGCTGATATAAGCGCAGACCATAGCAGCGAGATCGAAAGTCTCAATGTAAAGATTAAGAATCTCGAGGACAAAACGAGCGCAGGTGCTCCGGTAAAGATCCGACGTTTTCTCGGAACATGGTGGGGAGTGCCGCTGGAAGACCTCACACCTTTGGCTGCATACGCCCTTTTGGCTGATATGTCATTCAGGCGCCATCAATAAACCGGCCCACCAATCATTGATTGGTGGGCCGGCGTGTTAAGGTTGGGGCGGTCAGGTCCCCACCCTTTGCGCTCAATTCACGAGGACTTAGAACCGCCCACTGACCGTGAACCGTGCATTCAGCGGTGCACCGACGGTTGCTTGGTGCGTGCTGTGCGCGTTCGGGAAGTAGAGCGTATCGGTGAGGTTTTCAATATTCACCTGGACACGGAGCGTGTCGGAGATATCGTAATACGCGGCAGCATCCACGCGCGCATAACTCGGCAGCACCGGACGGACGCCATCGCTGTTCGGCCCGTTGGTGATGAAACTTTCATCCTGGTACGTGACACCGATACCAAAAAGGGCGCCTTCGCCTACGTGCTGAAGCCCTTCGACCTCGGCCAGCTTCTCGGCATCTGCGAGCGCGCGTTGGC
>JBCCBY010000322.1:0-2956 GCA_039033795.1 Pseudomonadota bacterium
ACGAATTGGATCGGGGCGCGGTCCTCAAACTCTGCCCGGGTGACGATCAGATCGTCGTTCATGTCCATACCCACATAAAAAAGCGCCAGGGGGTCGACGATGACCCGCGGCTGGCTCGCGGGACCGCCCGGTCCGCCGCTTGTTGCTGTCGGCCCGCTGGTTGAGCCGCAGGCGCTCACGCCCCCCAAAAGGACGACCAACATCAAGGCGCCGCAACGCTTGCGCATGTTGCCGATGATCGCGGTTGTCTCGTTCCAAACCCTGGTCATCATGAAGGCCTAAGCAACTTCTTTGAACGCGGAAAGACCGAAGTCGGTGCTCGATCATTAAAGAAACGCAGCCTCGCCCATTCGGCGGCCTCACCTCCCGTTGGCGGCAGGGAGCCAAGGCTCCCCAACCGTCACCGAAAGCGTGCCTCTCCCACTAAACAAACAGACGCAAGATCGAGTTCTGGGTCTCATTACCCAGCGCCAGCGCGGACAAGGCCAGATCGTATTGCGATTGCAAATTGCTGAGGCGGATCGATTCCTCGGCCACATCGATGTCAGCGATCCGCGAGATCCCGCTTTCTGCGCTGAAGATGAGGTTATCGAGGAACGACTCCTGGGTATCGAACCGGCCCTCCGACGCACCTAGGCGCGAAGCGGAGTCAATCGCGGCATCGATCAAGGTATCGATTTGACTGAGCGCGGCGCTCGCGTTCGCTGTGGTCGAGACGGACAAGTCACGGACCCCGCGGAGGCTTCCGTTCTGTGCACCACCTGTCGCCGATGCATACTCGATTTCGAGCGGCCCACCGGAGTTGTTGGTGATGGTGATCGTGTCCGCGCCGGTGTCGTGCGCAACGGTCACGCCAAGCCCTCGGGCGCTGGCGCCATCCTGGAGCATTTGGGTGAAGCTGGCGAAGGCATCATCCGCGGTTTCACCCGACGCCACCACATACTCGAAGACCTCCCCATCAATGGTCACGCGGTAGCTTTGACCTTGCGCGATCGCGAAACTGCCCGAGCTGTAATCAATGGTCACCGCGGCACTGTCGGCGACGGCTGCGCCGTTACCGGACACAGAAACGTTAGCGACCGCGGAGCCTGTGCCAAACGTGTCCTCGATGCGCAGGTCTTGCGAGGCGGTGGACAGCAAGCTGGTTTGCACAGCACCGTTGGCATCGACATAGACACCCGAGGTGACATCGAAATTGGCGCCGCCTTGCAGAAGGCTCACGCCGCTCAGCTGTGCGGTATCGACAATGCCTTGGTATTGAAGCCGCAAAGCATCGAGCTCGGCGGTCAGCGCAGTCAGATCTGCCCCCGCTCCATTGGCCGCGGTGATCGTCTCTTTCATGGATTGGAGCACGCTCACGGCTTGATCGGCGCCTTGCCGCGCCACGGCAACCGTCTCTCGGCCGTTGATCACGTTCTGCTTCGAGACTTCATAGCCGCTTGTGGCGCTGCGCAGTTTTTGAATCTGCGCATAGCCGTTGGGATCGTCCGCCGATGTGTTGATTTTGCGACCGGTGGCGAGCGCCGTAGAGGTCCGCTCGATCGAACGACTAATCGATTGGATCTCAAATATCGCGGTTCTCGCGGATGGATTAAAGAATACACTCACCAAAATTGCCTCCCAGTTGGCATCCGATCAGCAATCCCCCATCGGATCCTGACCACATGGAAAGCTCTACAAAAAAATCCTAAAGTGTGAGTGTATAACTATGTTGATGCTCTCAGGGGTTGAGTAAAGGAAGTTTAGGCTTACCAAATCGCCGCTGATTTCCTTCGCTTTGCGCTTTAAGTTCATGGTCACTTCATCATGAACGAAAGCCGGACTAAGGCACACCAATGACCAGCTATCCTTCTGTTCTCGCCGCGATCGGGAACACGCCCCTCATTAAGCTCCAGCGTGCGTCCGAAGAAACGGGCTGCACCATCCTTGGTAAGGCGGAGTTTTTGAACCCCGGCCAATCGGTGAAAGACCGTGCAGCGCTTGGCATTGTCGAGGCAGCTGAACAGGACGGTACGCTGCAGCCAGGCGGCACGATCGTCGAGGGCACCGCCGGCAACACCGGCATCGGCCTTTGCATGGTGGGCAAGGCCAAGGGCTATAACGTCAAAATCGTCATGCCACGGACACAAAGCCAGGAGAAAAAGGACGCTGTCCGCCTTTTGGGGGGTGAGCTGATCGAAGTCGACGCGGTGCCCTATGCCGATCAAAACAACTATATCCACTATTCGCGCCGCCTGGCCGAAGCCACAGAAAATGCGGTGTGGGCAAACCAATTCGATAACACCGCCAACCGTCATGCACATATCAGGACAACAGGGCCTGAGATTTGGCGGGACACGGAGGGAAAGGTCGATGGCTTCACCTGCGCGATCGGGTCGGGCGGCACCCTCGCCGGGGTGTCCTTGGCGCTCAAAGAACGCAACAAAGACGTCAAGATCGCGATCTCGGATCCTTATGGCGCGAAGATCTTTGATTGGTTCCATAAAGGCGAGCTGACCACGGAAGGCTCGTCGGTGATGGAAGGGATCGGCCAAGGCCGCATCACCGCGAACATTGATGGCGCGGAATTTGACCAAGCCTTCCGCATCCATGACGCCGAAGCCCTGGAGATCATCTTTGCGCTCACCGCTGAAGAAGGCCTCTGCCTTGGCGGCTCGGCCGGGATCAATGTGGCAGGCGCCATCAAACTTGCGAAAGAAATGGGCCCAGGGCACACGATCGTCACGGTGCTTTGTGACTACGGCAACCGCTATCAATCGAAACTCTTCAACCCGGCATTCCTTCGCGAAAAAGGCCTGCCCGTTCCAAACTGGCTTGATTGAGCGTGCACAAAACCTTTGACGCCGATAGCCGCCCGGAAGGCACGACGAGCTTCGACACCTTCATGGAGGTGGACATCCGTGTGGGGACGGTGATCGAGGCTCAGCCCTTCCCCGAGGCGCGCAAGCCGTCACTC
>JBCCBY010000323.1:0-2954 GCA_039033795.1 Pseudomonadota bacterium
GACCACCATCTCGTCATAGACGAGACCTTCACCATGGCGGAAACCTGTCAAATAGTTCGTCCGGTGAACGTTTTTGGTGTTGATTGACGCCATGATGAAAGGTGCAAGCCAGGTGTTTTCATCATCATCATGACGGACCGTGCGAGGGTCTGGTTGATCTGGCCCTTTAAAGTCACCGCACAACGAAAAGGGGTTCACCAGGTCTTGCATCACTTGGGGGTCGCTGAAGGCCGCTTTCATCGTTGCCTTAAAGCTGGCCGCGGTTCCGCCCGAGAAGGTGCCTTGCATCGCTTTGACCAGGAGTTTGACGCGCTCTGCAGGTTTGCCTGTCGCCGCGATCGCTTTGTCTTGAACATGCCAGACGCCGAGGTCCGAGGGGATCGAATCAAACCCACAAGAAAAGAGAATGCGCGCACCAGAAGCTTTGGCCGCTTCGTGGGACTCGCGGATCTTCGCAGCCATCCAAGCCGGCTCGCCACAAAGATCACAATAATCTGTTCCCGTCTCAATACAGGCCTTTAACAGTTTCTCGCCGTAAAGCTGATAGGGGCCTGTCAGTGTCAGGATCGTTTTTCCGCGCTCCGCCATCTCTTTGAGCGAAGCCTCGTCGTCGGCATCGGCGATCACAATCGGGGTGTCGCCGAGGCCCATCTCGTCACGCACCTCTTCCAGTTTGGCCTGGTTTCGACCGGCCATCGCAAAACTAGGTGCCCCCGATTGACCGAGATATTCCGCCACCAGACGGCCGGTGAAACCACTCGCGCCATAGACAATGGTATCAAATTCCTTGGCCATAAATCCTCCTTGGATATGTGCTTATTAACCCTTGCTTGAACCAGCTAAGGGGCACGGAGCAAGGGTCAAGCGCTTCTTGCAACCTCGAGCCAAGCAGCCTCGTCCCAAATCTCGAGGCCCAGCTCCTGCGCCTTTTTCCCTTTCGAGCCAGCCCCCTCTCCGGCGACCACGATGTCGGTCTTTTTGGAGACAGAGCTGACCACCCGGGCGCCAAGACGAACGGCAATGGCCTTTGCTTCGTCCCGGGTCATCTCCGAGAGGCCACCGGTAAAAACAACGCTCTTGCCAACCAACGGACCATCCTCGCTTTTCTCGTCGGGCGCTTCTGGACTGAGCTCATCGAAAAGTCGCGACAACAAAGCCGTGCTGCGCTCATCCGCAAAAAACGCCGTGAGCGCGTCGGCCACCGTTTCCCCAAGCCCATCAATCCCGATCAATTCATCGCGAGCCGTTGAAGCCTCGTCCTGCAGCTTGGTGCCAAGCTGCAAAAATGCGTCCGGTGACGGATAGCGGTCCGCCAGTGTGGCTGATGTCACAGCGCCGACATGGCGAACACCCAACGCAGCAATCACCCGTGCAAGCGGGCGCGTCCGCGCGGCTTCGATCGACGCAAAGAGGTTCTCAAGCGACTTTTGGTTCGTGACCTCTTTGGTCCATGTCGGCGCTTTGGTCTTATAGGTAACTTTTTTATAGCTATGAAGGTCCGACGTTCCCTGAATATTGAAGATCCCTTCACGTTCTCTCATCGGGAGCGTAAAAACCTCTGCGGGTTCACGGATCATGTGCCGCTTGAAAAGATCCTCGACCTGTCGCTCTCCAAGGCCATCAATATCCATCGCGCCTTTTGAGACAAAGTGCTTGAGCTTTTCGAGGCTCTGGGCCGAGCAATTAAAGCCGCCCGTGCAGCGGCGAACGACGTCTCGTTCGCCAGTACGCGGATTGACATCGCGCACCGCCGGGGAGCCGCAAACGGGGCAAACCTCTGGAAAAGGAGAGGGCTTGGCGCCTCTTTTTCGTTTCGATGGATCGACGCGCAAAACCTGCGGGATGACATCACCGGCGCGTTGCACGGTGACGGTATCGCCTTCGCGGACGTCCAGACGCTCGATTTCATCTTGGTTGTGCAGGGTGGCGTTAGAGACCACAACACCGCCCACCGTTACAGGGGCGAGCCGCGCAATCGGTGTTAAGGCGCCGGTGCGCCCGACCTGAATCTCAATCCGCTCCAGGACGGTTGTCGCTTTTTCAGCAGGAAATTTATGCGCGATGGCCCAGCGCGGTGCGCGACCGATAAAGCCGAGGCGCTCTTGATAATCCAAGCGATCGACTTTGTAGACCACGCCGTCGATATCGTAATTGAGACGTGCCCGCTGTTCTTCAATCGAGCGATAGTGCGCGAGTGCTTCGTCCACGGATCTGCACTCTTTCGCTAAGGGGTTAGGCGGGAAGCCAAGCTTCTCAAGGGCGTTGGATTTGCCTGAGAATGTGTCGGCGATGGACGCTGACATTTCACCGGTGCCATGGGTGAAAAATCGAAGGGGGCGACTGGCGGTCACGGTATGATCCTTTTGCCGCAAAGAGCCAGCGGCGGCGTTGCGCGGATTGGCGAACGTCTTCTCGCCGGTGCGCTCAAACCCTTCATTCATCTCTGAAAACGCAGCCTTGGAGATATAGACCTCGCCCCGGACCTCCAAGATATCGGGCGCATCTTTCACCGTGTCCGGAATATCATCGAGTGTGCGAAGGTTCCTTGTGACGTCCTCACCAACGGTCCCGTCACCGCGGGTGGCGCCAATGATCAGTTGCCCTTTTTCATAGCGGAGGCTTGCCGAAAGCCCGTCAATTTTCGGCTCGGCCACCAGCGCCACAGCGTCATCATCTTTAAGCCCGAGAAAGCGGCGGACCTTGGCCACAAAATCATAGACATCGTCGTCCGAGAACGCATTATCAAGCGACAGCATCGGTTCAGCATGCCGCACTTTGGCAAACCGCCCCGTCGGCACAGAACCGACCTTTTCAGAGGGGCTATCGCCGCGGGGGTGATTCTGGAAAACAACCACCAACGCCCGGGAATCGGCAAGCAGGGCATCAAAAAACACAACGCGCAGAAGCGGGAAGTCGAGTGCCAAAGCGCCAAACGCCATGTGCAGGGGAAACCC
>JBCCBY010000324.1:0-2953 GCA_039033795.1 Pseudomonadota bacterium
AGAGACAACGACGTGTCTGTGATGACTTGTCGATTTGATACGCTATCCCCACTTCCCATCGACCGCCCTCACCGCAAAAGTCAGAAACATGGTGTTTTGCTCAAGTTGACCCCCAGGTGTCACGTCACCTAAATGCCCAGTCTGCAGACCGATCTTGCATAACGCGGGTGCTCCTCCTGTGGTCACGTCACGCGCCTTTGCTGTAAATTTGAGCGGCTCCCAAAACGCAACGCGGTCATCAGCGACCCCCCCTGTGGTCAGCAATGCTGGATAGGCATTTTGGGCCAATGCTTCGTATGGAGAGTAGCTGGCGATGTAGCGATAGTCTTCCTCTATCCGCGGATCACCCCAAATCGAAAACGGTGTTGAGCCCAAAGGGTGGTTCTGCCAGTCGTCGAGCGTGTTCAAAACATCGACAAAGGGCACCTGTGCAATAACGCCAGCCCATAAATCAGGACGCTCCGTAAACACCGCACCCATGAGCAAGCCTCCCGCCGACATGCCATGAGCGACGATGTTGCCTTGGCCTGCATAACCATCCAGAATTAGTTTTTCGGCACACGTTATATAGTCTGAAAAGGTTTTCTTTTTTCCGTGTTTAAGAGCTGTTCGCCACCAGTGGGAGCCCCTCTCCCCACCTCCGCGTACATGGGCGATTGCGTATGTCCAGCCCCGTTCCACAAGCGCAATCGCATCGGGACGATATTTGTCTTCAAGAACTTCTCCGTAAGCTCCATATGCATAGAGGTAGAGTGGTTGGTTTGGGTTCGGAGGAGAGTCGCGAAGGCTTAACAGCGTAACTGGGACTGGTTCGTCGTCCGGCAATGGTATGTCTAATCGGGTCAAACAATATCGTTCGCTATCAAACAACAACGCTTCATGACTGCTCAGCAAAGGGGATGTGTTCTTTGACGAGGTGTCCGCCTTTAAAAGCATAGGAGGAACGGTGGGGGAGCAATAAGTGAAACTGACGAAGTCATTATCATATCGCTGATTTTTCGATATGTCTACGGAATATGCCACATGATTGAAACTGATATCATGTTCGAATCCGTCCCTCTTCATCAGCACCAGATGAGGCCGGGCATCCCGCAATTCGGATCGAACCAGGAACGTTGAGAAAGGAAGGACACCTCGTATATATCGCCCCTTCTGGTGCGGAACCCATAGGCGCCAATTGGACCGCTCAGGTAAATCGACCGGCGCGGTGACGAGCGCATTGTCCTCCGCGCCATCGGCATTGGTCATGATGACAAAATCATCGTGCCAATGCTCGACATCGTAATCATGGCCAGGTGTTCTCGGCTCAATTAGAACCGGTTGAGCTTGAGGCGTGCGCGATGGTATGAACCAAACCTCCGACCCCTCGCCATTCAGAAGACGGATGAACACATAGTCGCCAGAAGCTGAGGTTTTTAAATCAATGAAGAGTGACAGGTCGTCACTCTCGAAACACAGATGATCAGTTCCCGCTTCGATATCGCGTCGCCAGACGGCGTTTGGCCTTCCTTTGGTGTCTTTCCCCACCCAGAAGAGGAAGCGGCCATCCTTTTCTAAGGCGAAGGATCCGTGACAATGATGCAGATCGCTGACGACCAGATCGCCAGTGTTGATGCACTTCACCTTAACAGCAAAATCGCCCGACCCGGTCTCGTCGATCGACCAAGCGAACAAGTCTCCGCTATGACTGAGCCGCGGTCCACCCCATGCTAGTTTCGCATACGGCTTGTTTTGTCGCTCATCAGACATGGACAGAATGGTTGTCTCCAAGCCCGTGTTCATATCGCGACGCTTAAAGACCATATCGCCTTTTTCGCACACGCTCTCGACATAGAAATAGTGCTCCCAAACACTACCAGTCTCTTGCGACGCTCTCTGCTCGGCTTGTTTTAAACCATCTCTGATCTCAGCGGCGAGGTCAGACGACATTGCTATCTTTGCTTCGGTGTACAAATTTTCTTGATTGATTGCCTGCTTGATATCTCCACCGAGGGAAAGCGGGTCCTTTAAGACTTGCTGCCAATCAGCGGGCTTCATCCAAGAGTAGGCGTCTTCTCTCAGTGTGCCATACTTCTTTATGCGTCTGACTTCCTTACGGTGAGACGGCCTGGCAGGATCATTATCGGTCATTCCTTCCTCACTGCACTCTTTGAGCGTCAAGCTCATATGACAGGCGACGTTTGCCTGATCTCGAACAAGCCCGCTGACCGATCATCAAGGGAGACAATCCCAGAAGCGTCCCGATTGGCCCAATGAAGGTGAATTAGAGCCCGAATGAGAGGTTGTCGGCAAGTGCCCTCTAGCGATATAGTGTTATTGATAATTATTCGCAATCGCAAGCGGGGAGCAGCTACGCTGCTGGGTCTGGGCCATGCAATGCACGTCTTGGCACGGCATTCGTTATCACCGGGACCCAGGGTTCATCAGCGCAAGCGCACATTGAGGGGCTACACCATCATGAATCGCAAAGAACTTTTGGCAAGCGGGGTGTCATTGCTTTTGCTGGCTTCGGTCGCCAACGCACAGTCTTTGGACAGAGCGGAAACGGACACGCTCGAAGCTCTTCTGATCGATGATACAATTGTCGTGCGGGCAACAGCCTATGTTCCTGAGGCAAACATCACCGCGAACAAAACCAACATACCCCTCATTCAGACGCCGCAATCGGTGACCGTGATCACGCGAGACCAAATCGATCTCCTTGGGGTGACTGATCTCCAACAGGCGACCCGGTACACCGCCGGGATTGCCAGTGAGAATTATGGACCGGATCTGCGTTTTGACTTTCTGACGTCGCGTGGTTTCATTCCCAAACAATACATCAACGGTGTCGTCGCCCCCTCGTCGACCACCATCGCATCGACGGGAATCGATCTCTACGCGTTTGAATCCGTTGAGATCTTGAAAGGCCCATCATCAAGCCTCTATGGCAACACACCACCAGGTGGCATCT
>JBCCBY010000325.1:0-2934 GCA_039033795.1 Pseudomonadota bacterium
GGACGTAAAAAACATCCTCCCGCACCCCTTGCCTGGACCAGCGGTTAAAGCGGTTGTAGATCGTCATGTACGGACCGTAATCCGGCGGGCAGTCCCGCCACCGCGACCTGGTTCGCAGCATGTGCACAATGCCGGAAATAACCCTGCGGTCATCAACGCGCGCTATCCAGAGCACCGCTCCTAGAAACAAGCGGTTGTCTTTACCCGAGCGCCAAGGATCGGTGGATTTGCCAAGACAATGTGGTTCCCTCAATACCCACTGCGCTTCTTCCACTTTGCGACTGTCTTCTGATTGATCCCATAACGCTTAGAAAGCGCTCTCAGGCTCTCTTGACTATTTTGTATTGCTCGACGCGTTGCCTCTATCGTCGTGGCGCTGCCGTGTAAAACCTGTCCCATAGTGACTCCTTCCAATCACTTGAAAACAATGCACCACCAAATGCCGGGACTAAACATCTAGAAGCTGGTTTGATGTAGAGAGGCATGTTTGGTCGACAGCGCTTTGCCAAAATTGGGGTCTGCGTTTGGCGTCCCGCTCTGCTGGCTTGCTATATGATCCCCATTCGTGTGAGTTGGCTCAGGCGGTGGATGTTGTAAGTGACGTTTGCCAGTCCGATTTTGATCTTTGCGCGGGCAGTGCCGATGGTTTGGATCGTCAGACCCATCGGCCGCTTCTGATAAGAGAAGACGTGCTCAACGGGTGCGCGATTCTTGGACTTGGTGGAGTTCCCGCGCCGGATATGGGCGGGCATTGGCTTGCCCGGGGCCTTCCGGCGGTGGGCGTGGCTCGTGAAGCCGTTCTTTTCCATGAAAGCCTCGTTCGGCTTGGACCGATACGTACTATCCGCCCAAACGGCTGAACTGGTGTTCGTCTTGTCCAAGAGTCCACGTCGAAGCATCCGACCATCATGGCAGCTCGCATCAGTGATGTCCCATTTGCGAATGAATCGATACCGCTTGTCGATACTGGTATGCGCCTTGTACCCGAATGTCGGGATCGCGATGTCGGGGGGCTGCTTGCCGTTCGTCACTTGCCGTGCCTTGCCGAACTGGCCATGTTTTGCCTAACTGGACAGTCCACCGCGCGTCTGCATCCTTCTGTCGCGCCTTTGCAGGCTTGTCCTGCCAAATCTCATCAGCGCTCTCACCCGCCTTGATCCCCCCTGTGATCCGCTGTTTTTCCTCGCTTGAATTGCGCTGTTTGGGAGCCGAGATCAGGCTCGCGTCTACGATCTGACCTGACATGGGGATGTATCCCGCCTCGCGGATCTCAACGTCGAACCGCGTGAACAACGCCTCAATGGCACCGGCCTTGCTCAGCCTTTCCCGGAACGCCCAAATCGTCTTCGCGTCCGGTACTTTGTCGGTCAGCCCGAGGCCAAGGAACTGCATGAAAGAGAGCCGGTCGTTAATCATGAACTCTGCTCGGTTGTCGCTGAGGTTGTCTTGCGCCTGAATGACCAGGATCTTGAACATCATCACGGGATCGAACGGCGGGCGGCCACCCTTGGCCCCGTCCGAATAGTCCAGCGCAGCGACCAAATCAGCGCGAAAGATCTCAAAATCCAACACCACGCTATAAGCCTCAAGTTGGTCGCCAATGTCACTCAATCGACGAAGCCGATCATCAACATCAAACAGCCCTGGTGCACGCGCCACGAAACCCTCCATTTCCAATGGGACGACTGAATCACGATACGGATGCAAAAGCGAGGTTCTTAGAGCGCTTTCCGATCATACTGAATCGGGGAAACGCTCTATCTTCCTGTTTTATCGCATTTTGTTGACGCGAACCGGTGTCCACTTCGCTTCAAAATGCTCTAGCAGGGTGCTGAAAAAGAGCGTTGTTCGCGTTTGAGGCACCTGTGACGCTCGCGCGGTGGGGAGTCCGGTCTTGTTGGGGGCTTGGGGATGCTCGCCTTTACAGGCGTGATATTGGGCTTTTGTTGTCTCCTGTCGGCATGATTGTGGCGAATGGTTTGGCTCATTGAGGTGATTCCAGCAATTTGGGCAATCGGATGAGGTTGTAGGCGGCGAGGGCCAGGACAAAGGAGGCGTTGACCCGTTCCTTGCCGCGGAACCTGGTTTTATCCTGTCCGGCGTTGACCTTGAGCCAGCCGAAGATTTCCTCGATCCGTTTGCGGATCCGCTGAGAGACCTCATAGCCGGGATGGCGGGTGGTGCGCCCGTCAATCCTGGTCTTGCGACGCTTGCCGGTCTTGGTCACGTGGTCCTGAACGGCCATATGCGGCGTCACCTTGCGCGCGCGAAGGTCATCGACAAAGCCTGCCACGTCAAATCCCTTGTCGCCGCCGAGTGTGATCCGGCGCTGGCCGTCCCGACCCGTGGTCGCACGATGGGTGTCGATCATCTCCAACGCCGCATCGCGTTCCGCCGTGCCGCTCGCCTGCGTGATGGTGCCGCCAACGACCAGGCCGTTACGGTTTTCCATCAGTGCATGCCCCATGAAGCACAGCTTGCTCTCTTTGCCTTTACCCTTGCGGTGAAGCCGGGCGTCCGGGTCGGTCGTGCTGGCGTGTGTGTCGTTGGTCCGCCTCTCACCATGGAAGTCGCGCTCTTCGTTGCGTCCGACACCGCTGGCACCGCCACCGCCACATCGGCCATCGTCGTTCTTGGGCTTGAAAGACTTCATGGATGCCCAGGCCTCGACCATCGTGCCGTCCACCGAGAAATGATCCCGGCTCAAAAGCCGGCGCACTTTCTTGTGGGTGATGACACTGCTCAGCACCTTCGCCGAAGCATCAGACCCCAGAAGACGGTCCCGGTTCTTGCAAAACGTGCTCGCGTCCCAGACCCGGTCATCCAGGCCTAGGCCGACAAACCAGCGGAACAACATGTTGAAATCAAGCTGCTCCATAAGCTGGCGTTCAGAACGGATCGTGAAAAACGCCTGCAAAAGCAGGGCCCGAAGCA
>JBCCBY010000326.1:0-2910 GCA_039033795.1 Pseudomonadota bacterium
CCCATCGACCAAAAATTGTCTGAGGTCGCGATACGAATGATCCGGTCGTCTGACAGACCCGCGATCTTCTTCCAAAACCCGGCGGCCTCATCATCCGTGTGGTAGACCGTGACAAGAAGTTTTGACGGATCAATCCCGTACTCTTTGGTCACAAGGCCCCAGGCGGCATCGATCGCCTCTTCTTTGAAGTAATCACCAAAGGAGAAATTGCCCAGCATCTCAAAGAATGTGTGGTGCCGCGCCGTGTACCCGACATTATCGAGATCATTGTGCTTGCCCCCCGCCCGAACGCATTTTTGCGCCGTGGTCGCCCGCGATGCCGGCGGTGTCTCTTTTCCCGTGAAAATGTTCTTGAACGGGACCATGCCCGCATTGACGAAGAGCAAAGTCGGGTCAGACTGCGGCAACAAAGGCGCCGACGGCACGGTCAAGTGGTCACGGCCCTCAAAAAAGCTCAAAAAAGCGCGGCGGATATCATTGACGGATTGGGTCATAGCGCCGGGAGTTAGGGCGCCGCGGCCTTGGGCGCAATTTGTTTGATGATCGGGTGATAACGCCGCGCTCAAACGTGGCCGATCACCGATTTCAAGCCGTCAGTCAGGCCCATCGCAAACAAACGATGGCCACATGCGACCCTAATCACGGGTCACGCGCCAGGCTTTTGATTCCGGCGCCCATGACAAAGTCGACGGCTGGTGCAAGCTCTTCAAGTCCTGTTCCAGGACGTCCCACGACTGTATGGGATGACGTGATAAGCGTACCAAATCCTTCAGCAGGTGCGATTTGGATACGCCAAATACACTCCGCACCCGTATAGAGAAGCGGGCCAAAAGGAGCGGAAAGCACCAGCTCCTCTTCCGTCTTCACCAACAACACACGACCATGGACGACAGAGCCGTTATCCCAATCCTCGCGCCAGGCAGAGCCCGCATCACCAAGAGGGGAAATGTTCGACGCGTCGCCCGAATAGGTATGATCATCCGCCCACCATGTGGAGGGGCTAACGAGCCGCTGCCAAAGTTCATCGGGCGAAAGCAACGATGACGCCTCATGGCGCAGAGTGAACCCGCTAGGGCTGGACGCCGTGACCTCTGCGAAGCTGGGCGACGTTATCGCCAGTAGCAAAGCTGCAAGGAGTATAGGGCGCATCAAATACCTCCTTCATTGCCTTCGAACTCGGCAAAGAGAACGCAAAGGGTCAAGCCAGAATGGCAGCACTGCAGCGACAACCCCTGCCGCTCATGCGGGGAAGGCACAGACCAATCAACGTGGTTGGCGTGAGGCATAGTTCAAAGCCTCATGGACAGCCGTCAATAGGAGAGCACCTTGTTCATGAAGGTCTATATCCTCTGAAGGCGTATCGTCGATGATCTTGTCTGAGGCCATCTTCAGCTCGCCTTCGGTGACAAAGTCCCGGTTCAACTGTTCAACGATGTTCGCATTGTTCGCCGTGAGATTGCGCAGATCATCGCTTGTTGCGCGAAGTTTTTTTGTCGAAAGGTTTGGGTGCCGACTCAGCGATTGTGCGAACTTTGCCAACGTCAGCCGATCTTTGATTCTGTGATTGAGCCACCGCATAAGTGCCAATTCTTCACTTGAAAGACTTCGATGAACGATGGTCTTTTCAGCAGGTGGCTCCGCGCCAATAAGTTTGAAGAAGTTAGCTATCGCGTCCTGAGAGGGGTCGTACACGTAGGTCTTAACTGAATCAGCACCACAAATATTAGACCAGGTGGTTAGAACATCCAAAAAGGGAACGGTATAGGATTTCGCGAATTCGGAAAACTCGTCGCGAAGTCGACGGCGACGAATATATTCTGCGTACTGTGATAAGGCATGGTCGACAACATGGCGGACAAAATAGACAATCTCTAGCGGTCCATATCTTTCGAGCTCAGTCTTCAGCAATTGAATGTCGTCTACGGAAATTCGCTGAAGACCTTCTGCTGAAAACAACAGGGTGTGTCCGACGCTTTCACCCACGATATCTTGCAGAAGTGCGCGCAGTCGAGAACGCCGACCATTGATGTTTGATGCTTGTCGTTTAATGAATTTAAAGACTTGGCCATTGCCGTTCACGCGCGAATCATCGCCCCTCACGTTCCCAAGTGCCGGGTAGATTGTACCCTGTTCAGCAAGAGATCCGCTTGCGTGATGCAGTGCCGTTTGGATCGCCGTTGTGCCTGTCTTCGTGGCGCCGAGATGTAAAATAACGCGATCAAACATGATGCAACCCTTATCAACGCAGACCCTATATCCCGCTATCCACTACCCGACGCCTCGCAAATAGCAAGTTTCTCCAAGGCGAAGCACGATATAAATCCCAACGAACGGTCAAGCGAGGCTAGCGGCAGACATCCATAACATCTTAACACAGATGATCACGACACGAAGTTGATTGTCAACATGAACAGAGGGTTCAAGGGTTTGAGGTGACGGACTTCAGCCGTGTTAAGAGTCGCTTGAACGGCTTTTAGTCGCTGCGCATAGGCTGCTTGGCGAGAAATGCATTTGAATTTCCTCTTCCTTCAATCTCGATAAGCGAATAGTTTACGCGCACCAAGACTTATCAAGACTATAAGGAAATGAATGATGGGCACAACGCTAACACCCGTCCTCATCCTCGCCAGCTGGTCGTTGGTGATGTGGGTGTGGATGTACGCCACGCGTATTCCGGCCATGCAAAAAGCGAACATCGACGTCGCAAAGATGAAGGATAAGTCCGAGATGGACGTCCTGCCACGCGAAGTTCGTCAGGTGGCGGATAATTACAACCACCTCCATGAACAGCCGGTGGTGTTCTATGCGCTTGCTTTCTACACGACCCTTGCGGGCAATGAGAGTGGTTTCGCTGTGACAATGGCGTGGGCTTATGTTTTATTCCGCATTGCACATAGCTTTTACCAGTCG
>JBCCBY010000327.1:0-2891 GCA_039033795.1 Pseudomonadota bacterium
CAGCCGTTCTCAAAGCCGCCCGCCAAGCCACCGAAGGCCGCGTCATCGCCGTGCACCAGCCCCACCGCTACTCGCGCCTCTCGAACCTCTTCGATGATTTCTGCGCTTGCTTTAACGACGCCGATGTCGTGGCCATTGCCGAGGTCTTTGCGGCTGGCGAAGACCCGATCGAAGGCGCCTCCCGTGATGATCTGGTCGCCGGTCTCATACGCCACGGCCACCGCCACGCCCGCGCAATCGTTTCCGAGGATGATCTCGAACGCCTCGTCCGCGAACAAGCCAAACCGGGCGACATGGTCGTCTGCCTCGGCGCCGGCACCATCAGCACATGGGCCAATGGCCTGCCAGAGCGCTTGGCCGACTAACACGTGAGCCTTTCGCTGATCCTTGCAGCCCTCTGGGTGCTTGCCGCGACGATCGTGGGCCTGCTGCCGATGAAGCATCAATACACCCCCGGTGTGATCCTGCTCATCGCAGCGCCCATCGGGATCGCCTTCATCAGCTATCAGCACGGATGGCTCATCGCCGCCCTCGGCCTCGCGGCGTTTGTCTCGATGTTCCGCAACCCCCTGCGCTATCTCTACAAACGCGCCCGCGGTGAGCGGCCCGACTTGCCCAAATGACCCCCTCGCTCATCGCCGCCTGCCTGTGGCTTCTCGCCGCCAACATCGCCGCCATGCTCCCCAGCAAAGACAACTACTGGACCCGTGCCTACATCCTGATCGCCCTCGGCCTGCCGCTCGTGCTTTGGGTCTGGTGGGAGACCGGCATCTGGTGGGCCTTGGCCGTCCTCATCGCCGGCGGCTGGCTCCTGAAATGGCCGGTGATTTATGTGTGGCGCTGGGTGAAGCGGCAGGTGGGGCGGTAAGGGTTGCCGCGCCGTGCACGGGCGGGCAGGGTAGAAGGCATGGTCGACACCAGTGACATCGTGGATCAGGAGAGTCTCAAGAAGTGGCTAAACGCTCAGTCTGGCAGTCAGGCTCCAGCTTTGGCATGCAGAGCTGCTCTTCGTGTCTTGCCGATTTTTCTAGAATGGTGGTTTACGCGTTCCAAGACCAAAGATGATCCAAGCTTCTTCGATATTCTCCGGATACTCTTGTCTTCTTTAGTTGTACTCCGGGCCGATGATGACGACGCGAAGAGGGCCGCTTACGTTCCAAATCTCAATGGCTTCGTGTCTACCCGTGATGACGAAGGTTATGCTGCTGAAGCCGCAGGCGCGACGACGATGGCTGTTATGGCTGTTGTCCCAAATGCCGAAAAGGCTTGGGTCGATAAGTGTGCAGCCGAGGCTGTCTTTGGAGCCGCTCTCTCTCTCTCTTTCAAAAGAAACTTTCAAGCATCATGTTTCAGCATTTTGGGCAATGATCAGAGAAGACTGTCGTCTGAGTCCTTATGAGATGTTGAAGCAGCCTCTATGGCGATCTGGCGAAGATCCTGTTGGCTGGGTTCGCATCAGAAGCGATCTGTTACATGCTGATACCCATGATCTTGGGACAGATTGGTCATTTTGGGTCACATGGTACGATGAGATAATGCAGGGCAAAACCCGCTCGGAGTGGGAGTGGGGGATGCTGGAAGCGGTTGTTCTGATCGACGACGAGCACTGGGGGAAGGGGCCGTCTCATATCAATCCGATGATTGATCTCATCGTCAAGCAATACGAAGCCCTTCAAGAAGTAAGGCGACTAAAGAACCAGAACTATGAATTGCAAGAGGCAATAGCCGCATCTCAAAACCGTCTGCACAACAATCCACCTGAAGCAATTGCCAATGCTGCAATACCCAATAAGCTCCAAGTCCTCTGGAACGAACTAGACGTTGCTGAAGTCGAACTGGAAAAAGCGTCACCAAATCCAGATCGACTTCAGGAAATAGCGAAACGTCTCCTCGGACTAGCAGCTGATCTTGCAAAGTACTGCGGTCAAAAGGCGGACCTCGCGATTTCAAAAGCTGCAGAAGAAATTGGTACAAGTGGTACTAAGTGGGCTATCCGCGTTGGGGCGGGAAGCCTTGTTGCTCAGACAGAGGGTGCCCAAAACCTTGGAAAGATGTTGTTTGATTTGGCAAAGACGTTGACGATAGGGGGGTAGCTTTTCCCTTGCTCTTGTTTAGGCGTAAACCTACCACCCACCCCCATGATCCAACTCCCAACCCCACGCGGCACGCTCACCCCAAACCGCCCGCTCAATGACCTCACCTGGCTCCGTGTCGGCGGCCCTGCTGACCATCTCTTCCAGCCTGCCGATCTCGAAGACCTCCAAGCCTTCCTCAAGGCGCTCCCCGCGGACTTCAAAGTTTTCCCCATGGGCGTTGGCTCCAACCTGATCGTGCGCGACGGCGGCATCCGCGCCGTTGTGATCCGCATGGGGCGGGGGTTCAACGCAATTGAAATCAATGACAACGAAGTCACGGCAGGCGTCGCCGCCTTGGACGCCCATGTCGCACGCAAGGCAGCCGACCAAGGCCTCGACCTGACCTTCCTCCGCACCATCCCCGGTGCCATCGGTGGCGCCATCCGAATGAACGCGGGCTGCTATGGGTCCTACGTGGCCGATGTCTTCCACTCCGCCCAAGTCGTCACCCGCGACGGCGATCTCAAAACGCTCACCGCCCAAGACCTCAACTTCCGCTACCGCCAGACCGATTTGCCCGAAGGCTGGGTCCTGACCCAAGCCACTTTCCGCGCAGCCAAAGGTGACCCAGAGGCGCTCCACGCCCGCATGGAAGCGCAGCTCAAAAAGCGGGACGAAACCCAGCCCACCAAGGACCGCACCGCGGGCTCCACCTTCCGCAACCCCGCCGGATTTTCCTCGACCGGCCAAGCAGATGACAGCCACGAGCGCCTCGGCCTGCTAGCCGAGCACATTCCCGATCCCGAATTGGCAGCC
>JBCCBY010000328.1:0-2756 GCA_039033795.1 Pseudomonadota bacterium
CCTCGGGGCCAGAGTGCGGCATTCTGCGAGCTACTACAAGGCTACGACTGCTCGACTTGTAGTTGTGCAGTAAAACGCTCGGAGACCCCGAGGCTGCCAATCTCTGCAGAATGGCGAGATCAACCTCGAACTCACCCTTCTGATTGGGGAGGTTCAACGAGGGATTGAGCGCATCGACGGGCACATCAGCGAACAACTCGTCGATATGAGAGACACCGATTGTTCTGAGCATTTGCGCCCGATCAGTATCAGTAAGCGGAAGATAGCGCATTTTTTCTACCCTTCGTCTATTCCGTTAGCGGCTTCGACCGGCGATGATCAAAAGAACGTCGATGGCGGCACCAAATCCTCTTGACATGGCAGCAGTGATGGCAAGGGCGACGCCCCTACCCATGAGCAATAAATTCCTTATACGCAGCTTCATCCATCAAGGCCTCAACCTGCGCGGGGTCGGCTAGCTCAAGTCTGACAAACCACCCTCCCGCTTCTGGAGCTTCGTTGACGCCTTCAGGTGCATCAACCAGCGCGCTGTTCGCTTCGACGACTTTTCCCTGAACTGGTGCGTAGACATCAGAAGCCGCCTTGACGCTTTCCACGACCGCCATGTCATCGCCCTGGGAAAAGCTTTTGCCGATTTCTGGAAGCTCCACAAACACGACATCACCGAGCTGCTCTGCCGCATGCGCCGTGATACCAATGGTGGCGATATTGCCGTCGACCTTTACCCATTCATGGTCTTCAGTGTACTTTGTGGTCATGATGTTGGTCCTCGATAATAGCCCGGTTGGATGAACGGCAGATCTGCCACGCGCGCTGGGTGCAGCTTACCGCGTATATCCAGCATCACATCGGTCCCTGGAACAGCATGGCTGCGAGGCACATAGCCCATAGCGATTGGCCCTCCGACAGAAGGACCGAAGCCGCCTGATGTTACCTTTCCAATCTCGATGCCATTGCCCGTGGTGATGCTTGTTCCCTCCCGTGCCGGGGCGCGGCCATCAGGCTTAATCCCGACACGGATCATATCCGCCCCTTGTGCCTGTTCACGCAGAATGCGGTCAGCGCCCAAAAAACCGCCCTCGATCTTGCGACGTTTGCCAATCGCGAACGTCAAGGCGGCAGAGACGGGGCTTTCGTTTGGCGTCATGTCGTGACCGTAAAGGCAAAGCCCTGCCTCAAGCCTTAACGAATCGCGCGCACCCAAACCAATGGGCGCCACATCCTCATGGGTGAGAAGCGTCCGTGCTATAGTCTCTGCATGTGTGTTGGGTACGGAGATCTCAAAACCATCTTCGCCCGTATACCCGCACCGCGATAGATAGACATCGATGCCGTTCAACTGGGTTTCCCGCATCGACATGAACGGCATGGTCGCAGCATCTGGGTCCATGGCCGCAATCACAGCGGCGGCTTTGGGTCCCTGGAGTGCCAGCAGACACCGATCATGCTCGATCGTCAGATCAGCTTGGTTCGTCGTCACCAAGTGATCCTTGAGGTAGGCAAAATCGCGATCCTTCACCGCGGCATTGACCACGAGAAACAATTCGCCTTGCGCATCATCAGCCGCCGGTCGCGTGATCATCAAATCATCAAGAATGCCGCCGTCATCCCCGAGCAGCAGCGAATAGCGGATACGTCCCCGGCCAAGAGCCTTGATCTCGCCCGGCACCAATCGTTCAAGGCATGTGGCCACCCAATCATGGGCTTGAGGGCCAAGCCCGTGGGGGTTCACAAGCCAAGCCTGGCCCATATGGCTCACATCAAAAAGGCCGGCTTTGGCGCGAGTCCAAAGATGCTCGTCTTTGACACCCATCGGGTACTGAACAGGCATTTCATAGCCAGCGAACGGCACAACTTTACCGCCCAGCTCTCGGTGCAGGGAATCAAGCGGAAGTTTTTTCAACGCTTCGGTCATGCGGGCTCCATTGATGAGGGCCCATGGCCCTCGAAGCCCCGGCTGTCCTCGCGCTCAAACCAAGCGCGCCTGAGAGATTGGGCGAGACCACCGCCTCGCTTGCTCCGTCGGCAGGGCATTCCAGCCCTTTTCCAGCCTTTAGGTCCGATCGCGGTCCGGTTGCCTGAGCGTTTCCGGGGTGGTTGCGCCTTCGGCCCTGCGCATCAACAGCGCAGTGTCTCCCTCGATTGGACATGACACGCGGTCACGCGTGGAACCTGCCTTGCACCGCACCATTCGTCAACTTGTCATGTGCCATGGTCATCCTTAAGCCGATCCCATGCCCCTCAATCACGAAGAAGTCCTCGACCGTTTGATCAGCAATGCTCTGCATGCCGGAGCGGATGCCGCTGATGCCCTGGTTTACTCGTCGCTCTCCTCCTCTGTCACTGTGCGCCTTGGTGAAACAGAAGAGGTCGAACGTTCCGAGAACCAAGATTTGGGGCTCAGGGTTTTCGTTGGCGACCAGCAAGCGACTGTATCGTCTACGGATTTTCGCAGCAGCACCCTCGATGGATTGGTCGAACGGGCCGTGGCGATGGCGAAAGAAGCCCCCAGCGATCCCTATTGTGGCCTTGCACCAGAGGATCGTTTGGCCAAGGGCCCATTCCCCGACCTTGAACTATCCGACGGCGTGGAGCCGTCCACGGATGATCTTATATCCAGGGCCGCAGCCTGCGAAGACGCTGCGCGGTCGGTTGATGGCGCTTCTTCGCTTAGTAGCTTGCGTTGGTTTTGCTGGCTCGCAGCCGCTATCCGCTCTCGTTCTTCCAGGCGGTAGGCTTCTAATAGGTCAATCAGG
>JBCCBY010000329.1:0-2721 GCA_039033795.1 Pseudomonadota bacterium
GACGGTCGGACGGTCGGATGCCTATGTGAACTTCCTCACACAAACAGGCTCGCGCTATCAGTTTGGCGCTCGCTATACCTTCTAGAGAGGCGATCACGGAACCAGCGATATCCCCTCCCTCGTTGCTGGCCGGGCTCTCTTTAAGGATGACACAGGATGCCACGCCCGTTTTTACCGCGGGTGTGGTATTCCTTTTTTCGGAGGAATTATCGGGAGTGCAGACGACGTGATCCAAGATGGCGTCATCAAAAATGTCGTGGTCGTCGGCGGCGGAACGGCAGGGTGGTTGACGGCCTCGGTTTTGGCCGCTGATCATTGTGCAGCGCACCCTGATGGCATCAATGTGACACTCGTTGAGTCGGCGCACGTCCCAATCCTTGGCGTGGGCGAGGGGACATGGCCAAGCCTGCGAGACACGCTGCGGCGAATTGGGGTCAGCGAGACCGAGTTTGTGCGGCGATGCTACGCGTCATTCAAACAAGGTTCCCGTTTCAATGGGTGGCGCACGGGCGATCCAGATGAGTATTATTTCCACCCCTTTGAGGCACCTCCCAGCGCTGATAAAGCCGATGCCTTGTCACTTTGGCGACAAGCACCAGGCGGTTTGTCCTATGCCGAAGCGGTCAATCATCAGGCCAAGGTATGTTTAGCAGGCTTGGCGCCAAAACAGGCGGGGACGCCAGAGTTCGCCGCTGTTACCAATTATGGCTACCACCTTGATGCACCAGCCTTTGCTGAATTTCTCTCTGAGCATGCAACGTGTCAACTCGGTGTACGCCATATAGTTGATGACGTGAGCGGATGCGCACGCCTAGACAATGGCGCCATTGCATCTGTTCAAACCAAGCAGCACGGACCAATCAACGCTGATCTTGTGGTCGACTGCACCGGAAGTCGCGCATTGCTCATCGGCGACACCATGGGATCAGCGCTAACGGATGTTTCTGACGTGCTCTTTAACGATAGAGCACTTGCGCTTCATATTCCGTATCATGATGGCTTTTCACCAATCATGTCGCAAACAAATGGCACAGCTCTTGAAGCCGGGTGGGTTTGGGATATTGGTCTGCAATCAAGGCGCGGTGTGGGTTATGTGCATTCCTCGCAACACATCGATGAACCCGCAGCACGCGCTGGCCTTAACCGCTACCTTGCGCGCCTTGGAAGCCCAGAAATGGCACATGACGCACGATTGATCTCATTTCAATCAGCCTACCGTGTCAAACCTTGGATCAAGAACGTCGTTGCCGTTGGGATGTCAGCTGGTTTTGTCGAACCCCTCGAAGCATCAGCAATCGTGATGATCGAGTTGTCAGCGACAATGATCAGCGACACGTTGCCGCCGCATCGATCGGTTATGGAAAAAGCAGCAACACGCTTCAATCAGCGTTTTTCCTATCGCTGGTCCCGTATCGTCGATTTTCTCAAACTGCATTACCTCTTCAGTGAACGAACCGAACCATATTGGCGTGACCACCGCAACCCAGAAACTTGGACACCGCGCCTTCGCGAGCTTGTGGAACAGTGGCGATACCAACCGCCATCGCGCGAAGACTTTACGCAGTCTCTCGAAATATTCCCTGCCTCTAGCTACACTTATGTGATGTATGGCATGGGTTTTGAGACACAGGATCGATCGACCCGTAGGCGGAACGATGACCCGAGCGTCCTACGCCAACTGTTTGATGAGGTCCAAGCGAAGGCCAATCGCTATGCTGCAGGCCTGCCCACCAATCGGGAATTAATTGACCATATCATCAGCCATGGTCTGAGCAAAATATAAAGGGGTGCACACGTGCCAAAGCATGTTCAACTCAACAAAGTCGAGCATAGAGATATCCGTGTTTTGACCAAACGACAGGCAAACCTCGGCGATGCGGTCATGGCCTCTCCGCTGTTCCCCCAAGAGTTTCGTGAATCACAAGCGCTCTACCCGATCGTCTTTTCGAAGGAGGCGAAGACGGGCAAGTTTCGGCCCTATGCCTTGTTCGGCCTCGAGGAGGGCGAGAACCTGTTTTTAGATGACGAAGGATGGGATGCTCACTACCTTCCTCTTGCAGTTCGTATGCACCCCTTTCTGATCGGTTTTGCTGGAACACCGGGTCCTGATACGCCGATGGAAGTTCATATTGATATTGAGCACGCAAGGGTAAGCAGGAGCGAAGGCGAGCCGCTCTTTCATGATCATGGCGGTGAAACAGACTTTCTCAAGGGCATCGCCACGCTTCTTGGCGCAATCGACGACGCGGAGCAGACTGTTCCTGCATTCTCCGCAATGTTGACGGAGTTCGAACTGATTGAGCCATTCACGCTCGACATCACTCTTGATAATGGGGCACAAGGACGACTGGCCGGCTACTACACGATTGCCGAAGAGCGACTTCAGCAATTGTCAGCATCGGAGCTTCTTCGGCTTCAGCAAGCAGGGATGCTTCAACCGGTCTTTATGGCGATCGCTTCGCTTTCTCAATTTGTCCGTCTTATCAAGAGGAAAAATGAAAACGTGAGACGAGCTGTCTGATGACAAGAAAGGCCGATAACACCACGGTTTTGGCGTCAGCCAAACGGGCGGAGGAGGTCCCTTTTGTCGGCACGCACCCTTTATCTGACGACATCGTCCATTGCAGTCCGACCGGCTGCTGCGGGGCACGGTCGGCGTGCTGGAGTTCGAGCACCAGGGACGCGGGCCGGACGGCTACGCCTACGAGGTGCGGACGCACA
>JBCCBY010000330.1:0-2703 GCA_039033795.1 Pseudomonadota bacterium
ACCGACACACACCCCGTCTCTGTCCCGAAAAAATCCTGGTGGGAGGCGAAGCCGGGGGGCTAGCCCCCCGTGAGACATGTCGTCGCCGCAAGGCGTCCGTTGGATCACGGGATCCGCTCTTTCACGTCGCCCTCAACCCCGGCCAATGATCCCAAAAGCGACAAGGGCGCCATTTCAAATGGTTTCGACACCGGCGGGAATGAAACCAAATGATCTCTAAAGCAGCTTGGAAAAAAGACGGCTTCGCGGAGAATTAACCTTGGCTTTGGGCTGAGATCACCGCGACTCATGGTTAATGATGACCATCAAGTCATCGAAACCGGTGACGGCCAACCATAATAAATGTTGTGTTTTCATAAATATTAGAGTATTATCAATTTTAATTGAGGGGAATTTGATGAGCCGGATTGTTGCCGCAGCGGTGGCCGCTGCTAGCTTTTTCGCAACCAGTCACGCAGCCATTGTCGCGAACCTGACCCAGGTCGGCGACGATGTCCAGCTCACCCTGTCGGGTTCGCTCAGTGATATCGGGGCAAAATCTCTGCCCGAACCCAAGGAGTTCGAAGGAGCGCAAATCAACACCGGAACCGGCGTTATCGGCGTTCGGGTGAACAATGGCGGGGACTTCGATCGCTACCAGGTGGATGTTCAGTCAGCGCCGGCGTCCTTTGGCGATATCCCGAACTTTAAACGGTGGACGAACAACGTTTCGAGCAGCACGACGGACACCCCCGAAGGATTTTGGTTCAAAATCAGCAATGATGGTGCGCGCATCATCGTTCCTGCTGACTACGCCTTCGGCGATAGCATCGGCACCGTTGTTGCCCTCTATGCCTCCACCACCTTGGCCGAGATGGGCTTTAAGCACGGCGACTCCTATGTTTGGACGCTGGGCAGCGGCGATCTCACGGACACGGTCGAATTCACCGTCATGCCGATCCCACTTCCCGCTTTGCTGTTCGCCAGCGGCCTGATCGGTCTCGCACGGCTGCGCCGCAGCGAGGGCAACGGCCTCGGATCATGACCGTTTGACGGTTTTTGACGATTGAACACGACAACACGTTAGCTGGCTTCAACAGCCGTGACGATAACCGGTGTGCACGGTCTTTTTACAGCGCACCAATCATAGGAAGCGTGCGCTTTCGACCCGCATCATCCATCCCATAGCCGACAAGATAAGCGTCAGCCGTGGCCTCAAAAGCTGCGTAGTCAGCCTCGACCGGGATCGCTCTGGGCTTATCCTTCCGTACAGCGACGGCAATGCGCCAGTCTTTCGCTTTTCGCTCCTCAAGCATTGTCACGGCATGGGCGAGACTGCGACCTGAATCGAGAATGTCATCGACCAACAGGACTGTTTTGCCTTCGATAGGCGACGTAAAATCCTTCACCACACGGACTATACCAGAGCTCACGCGCTCTTTGCCGTAAGAGGCAAGCTGCACAAAATCGATTTGAGGGTCGGCGCCCGCATCATGAAGAGCCCGGGCCAAATCCGCGCCAAACACAAACCCCCCGGTGAGAATAGGGACCAAGACAAAGTCATTCCCCAAATCCTCAATCACTTGATGGGCAATGGCTTCGACCCGAGCGGCAATGGCTTTTTCGGAAAACAGGGTTCTCACTGGTCGGGCTCCCTCAATAATAAAACCGAGCCCCTGCCACGAGCGGTCAATGGATGAAAGAGCTGGTTTCACCCAATCCCAGCTTGCGCCTTGGGACTGGTGCGGCGGCCTGTCGCGGCGTATGACAACGACCTGTGGCGTGAAGAGAGGCGAGCGATGAGACCAAGCGTACTTTTTTGGGTGATCGGGGTTTTAGGGCTGCTCTTCAATCTCAGCGGGTTTGTCCAAATGGCACTGTTCTTCTCGGGTCATGAGGCCATGCTTGCCAATTTCACCGCCGACCAGCTTGCTTACTTTGATGCTCTACCGGGATGGCGACGGGTCGTCTGGGTCTTGGGCGTCAGCACGGCGCTGCTTGCATCGCTTCTGATGCTGTTCCGTCGGAGTGCAGCGGCTCCGATCATGTTCTTTGGATTGACGATGCTGCTGACCGGTATTTTCCACGACTCCGCGCTTGGGTGGTTCGACATCATTGGGCCCGAAGGGGCGATCACCTATGTCGTGGTGGCGTCCGGCGTCTCGTTCCTCTGGCTTTACGCACGCCGGCAAAATCAAAAGGGCGTGTTGCGCTAACGCGCTATGATGGCCCGCAAAGGGTCCTTGCCGTTCCTACCATTGGAAAACCGGTGCGGAGCTCTTGGCCCTTTGAATCGACGGCGGCCGCCTCGATCGTCACTGTGCCGGCACCGCCCATCAGGCTTAAGGGGATAACACTGAAGTCGAGCGCAGGCTTGGGCGTGGGTTCTGTTTGCTGCTCATCGAGAACGAGCGTGGCGATTTCGGCATGGCGGCCGTTGATCTGACCACCGCGAACCCATGTTTGTGGACCTGTGTCGGCGATCGTGCCGCCAAAGACGATGACTTGTATGGCTTGCGCTTGAAACCCGCCCGCCGTGACGGCAGTGAACGGTGCGGGGAACCCGTGGTCGACGGCGAAGACATCGCCTCGTTTTTTGACCCCCGACGCGCATGACAATCGAACCTCATCGATTTTCAACTGTTTCGCAGCTGTCGCCACAATATCATTGCAAACAGCACGTTTAGCTGGTGGTCGGCCTATCTGAACGCACATCCCGACAAG
>JBCCBY010000331.1:0-2702 GCA_039033795.1 Pseudomonadota bacterium
ACGCTCTGCGAGCTGATCGGTCTCGAGCGTGACGACGTCGTGCTCGGCTTTGAGGCTGCGAACCGGGTGGCCTAGAGCAAAACGAACACCGCGGTCTTCCAGCCAATGGGCCAGACCCATGGTGAATTTGTGGATGTCGCCGGTGCTGTCGCTTTCCGTCCAGAAGCCACCGATGATATCGCCGCGCAAGGTGGGCTCTTTGGCCAGTGTCTCTGCTGCGGAAAGCTCGCGCCGCTCAAGCCCACCTTCGCCCAAAAGGGCCGTGACGCGCCGTGCATGGGCGAGGTCTTTCTGAGTTTTGTAGAAATGCAGGATACCGGCAGGGGAATGGTCGAAATCCACACCAGCGCGGTCGGCCATCTCGAACATGATCTGGCGTGAGGCGACAGCCATCGCAGCAGTTTTGACAGTGTTGCTGCGATAGCGTGGAATGGCGGCAAGGAATTCGGCCATCCAGGACGCTTTATGCCAGCTAGGCTTTGGGCTGACCGACAGGGGTGCGTCGGATTTCGTGAGCCATTTCAGGCCCTTAAAGACGGTCGACCACGTGTTCCACACTTCGGCATTGGAGGCGGAGAGCTGACCGCCATTGGCAAAGCTCGTCTCCATCGCCGGGTAGCGGTTACGGTCAAAAACGGTGACGTCAAAGCCCCGGATGTGCAGTTGAAAAGCGGTGGTAACACCTGTGATTCCAGCACCAAGGATCGCGATATGGGTCATGTCTGTTTCTCAAGCCAACAGGCCATGCCCCCTCCGTCATAAACCTGAGAGATTCACTGACACAGACCTCTGCCTGCACAGCTTGCTCCTTCGGTGCGCCCTGCTCGGACGGCTCTTCGGAGTGTTGCAGCGTGACCGGTCCTTTTGCCTGAGAGTTTACCGGGGCGGTTGCTCCTTCGGCGGCGGGGATCGCTCTCTCCCGACCATGCTGTTTCCTATAGGAAACGTCGCAGAAAACGGCTCTCAAAGCAATTGAAATCCATTCACAATGATTGTGAGGATCGCGTTATTGCACTGCAGCAACAGGGGCGTTGGACTTGCGGTACCCGGCGGCGACCAGCGGCGAGATTTGGAGCCGTTCGGCGTAGCTATGGCGTGCAAAAACCTGCTCAAACTCTTTGAGCTCGCCGACACGGTCCGCCCAAAGCCGCCCCATCAAAAGAATAATGTGCGGACTGCCCGCTTGATCGAACGCATCGGCCAGGGACTGCGCGGAAAGGGTCGGGTCACCGATCGCGAGCACATGTGGTTTATGCGCTGCGAGCAGATCAAAAAGAGAGGCCTCGCCCACCAGAGAAAGGCGCGTGCTTTCTTCAAGCTCATTGCGCGCCCAAAGCCCTGTGATGAAGGTTCGAAGCTGGGCGGAGCTTTCCTGCAAGACCACGCGCACATCCTCGCGGGCCAGCGCAACCTGCGTGCCTAAAAACCCCGATGCCGCGCCGTAATCGAGAAACACACCACCCTCGGGAAGCGATTTCGGGATGTTACGGGCGAGCGGGCGCTCAAACTTACCTTCGGAGATCTGAATAAGCGCGGGGGGCGTAAAAAGGCGCGGATCTGCGGGAAGCTCAACGGCGTGGTTAAACACCCACTCCATCGGCGGCGTGGCCGACATATCGACCTCACCGCGCACATAGACATCGGCAGGCGAAAGCTCTTGCTGCTCGACCGGCTTTTTCTTTTCTTCCTTGGGCTTGGTCGTGGCGCGTTTTTCGACATCTGACATCAAAGCGGCGATCTTTTCCTTGTCGCGCGCTTTGGGCGGCTTGGCCTCCACTTGGGTGATGGGCACTTCGCTGGCTTTTTTCAGGTTTGTGACGAAATCTTCGTATTCAGGCGTGCCCTTGAAGCTGTTGAGTTTGGCCTCGGCCATTTCCAAGGCCGCAAAGTGCAGGCGGTTCAGCTCTGGATCGGTGAGCAGGCCTTCGAAAATCTCGCGGCGCTTGTCGGAATAGCGCAGCATCGCATCATCGCGGACCTCGTTGCGGTCCTGCAGCGACCAATAGGCGTCGTTGTACTTGTCTTTCTTGTTGTTCACGTTGCCGCGGAATTTTCGCATCGCGTAGCTGTCGATGCCTTTGACAGCATAGTGGTTCATCTGCGCCCAATCATAGCCGATCGTCCGCACGATCGAGCGCCAACCGCGAAACTTGAAGTAATCCTCCATCGGGCGGCCGGAGCCGTTAAGCCATTTCACACTGTCGGGAAACGGCGTATCGAGCACCTTGTTCTTCATTTTGGGGCGATGAATGCCCAGCTTCCAGACATCCGGGTCAAACTGAAAGAGCGTTTTGACGCCCCAGCCTTTGTTCCACATAGGGGGAGCAGCATAGAGATATTGTTCGGTCACCGGATCGCGCGACCAGTCCTGCACGACACCTGAGCCGAAGATGCGCCAAGTGATGACCATGCCGTTGCCGCCCTCGGCCTTGATCCCATCGATGAGACCATCAAGCGAGCCGTCCCCATGCTTGATGCATAAAAACTCGTCCGCATCAAAAACAAGGACCCAATCGGCAGACCCGACAAGCGGTTCTTCTTGGGCGTACTTAAGCGCAGAGGGCTGCGGTTTGATGCCTTCGGGAATATCGTTGCGCCGATGATAGGCCAGCCCCAGCTCTTCGAGCCGGATGAGCATATCGTCGGTGCCGTCGCTGCAGTCGTTGGTGTAGACCAGCAGATCGGTGAAGCCGACGGCCATG
>JBCCBY010000332.1:0-2656 GCA_039033795.1 Pseudomonadota bacterium
CGATCGATATCTTCCCCAACCAGGGCTCAGAGCGCCCGTGGCGCAACCACCAAAGCTATTTCCGCGACTACATGGATATGAAGTTCGGCAAGATCGATGATGGCATTATGCAGTTCCGGGAGCGGACGAACACAGCGCAGATGCTTGAGGCGGCAGAGTGAGCGCTAAAGGCACCGCGGTCATCACGGGTGCGAGCAGTGGGATCGGACGAGCGCTCAGCCATCTTTGCGCCCAGCGCGGCTACGATCTTGCACTTTTTGACATTCGCGGGGACGATTTAGAGGAAACCGCGCGCGAGGCCGCCAAGAGCAGCGTTAAGGTGACGACGCGCGTGGTTGATGTCGCGGACGAGCGGGCGGTTGAACAAGGGGCGGCGGAAGTCATCGCCGAGCACGGACCAATCACGCTCCTTTTAAACAATGCGGGTGTTGCACTTGGTGGCCAGTTCGACCAAGCAAGCTCTGACGACTTTCGTTGGCTCGTCGACATCAACCTCTTCGGTGTGGTGAGCATGACGCGGGCCTTCATGCCGGCGCTGAAGGCGGCACCGCGAGCGCAGATTGTGAATATCAGCTCGGTCTTCGGCATTATTTCTCCACCCGGACAAACCGCCTATTGCGCGGCGAAATATGCGGTACGCGGATTTTCAGAGTCATTGAGACATGAGCTTGAAGGAACATCCGTGGGCGTCTCTGTGGTGCATCCGGGGGGCGTCTCAACCAACATTGCCAAACGCGCGCGCATGTCCGATGGCATCACAGACGAAGAGCAAGAGTTGGCCCAGCAAAACGCCGCCAAATCCCTGGTCATGCCGCCACCAAAGGCGGCGCAGATCATCGTTGACGGTGCCGAGCGCGGGGCCAAACGGATCTTGGTGGGCAACGATGCGCGGTTGATTGTGTTGGTGCAGCGCCTCTTCCCGGTCAGCTATTGGACCATCCTCAGTCGCTTGTTTGGCCGCGAAGGCATCACGACCGCTAACCAAGCTGATTGACCGATTCACCATGAGGATCTGTCTTACCCAGCGATAACATGCTATTATCCGTTTAGAATGCTAATTCCGGTCGTGGGCAGACGGAGAGGATGCTGCGATGATAGCAAAGACCCTTGGTGTGGCCTTGGCCACCAGCCTGACCCTGGCGCTCTCGCCGACGCCTGCTGAGGCAGGGCATCGTCGATCGGGCGCCCATTATGCCGACCTCAACGTTGTGGTTGGCGGCTATGCCTTTCCCTATGGTCGGCATGCTCGGTTTTACGGCCCCGGTGTGGTGATTAATCCGTTTGTGTTTCCCGATGGCCGGGTGCGGCTGAATTATTTGAGGCACGGGGCACTGTTCGCAACGGACTACATTGGATATATCGACTACGGACGACGCGGCCAGGTTCGCGGCTTCTACACCTATGATGGCGGCTATTACGATAACACTGGACGGTATTATCGTCGCGCTAGCCACCAAGGCTATCGTCGTTACGGATATAACGACACGTACCGGCGAGGCTATCATTATGGCCGAGGCTGGTATGATCGCGATGGCCGGTACCATCAACATGATGATGATCGATATGATCGCCGCCGCGACAACCGAGATGATCGGCGTTATGATCGCAGGGACGATCGTGGTGATCGGCGTGATGATCAGTATAACGACCGCGACTTTCGCAAAGAGCCTTATAAGAACGGCGCAGTCCCGCTCGGCGGCATCCAAAGCGAACAGTTTCCAGGCCAGACTGGCGATGGGCGCGCCCCTGGCGCGACCGAGCTCGATGACCAACTTGACGGTTAGTCGGGTTCACCAGCGCTTAAAAAGCTACCGATCACTCTTTTGATCGCGCCATCATCGAACTCGACTTCCAGTTTGTTGCCATCAGCGGCGATGACCGTGCCATGGCCGAACTTTTGGTGGCCAACACGGTCGCCCACACAGAAGCTGGTCTCTCCGGGGGAGGAGGAGGTCACCAGGCGAGCGCTGGCCTCTATTGCGGGTTCGTTGTTCCGTGTCCCGCTGTGCTGGCGTGCGCGTTTCCAGCCTGGTGTTGTGTAGCGTGATGAGTCTTCATCAAGCACAAGGTCAGCGAAGCGAGACTGAGCCGGCATTTCTTTTGCTGCGACCCCGTAAAGTTCGGCTTCGGAGAGAACATCCACCTGGTCCTCTGGCAACTCGTCGATGAACCGAGAGGGCATAGCGTTTTGCCAGCGGCCATAGACCTGCCGATTGGCCGCGAAACTGATCCGGCAGCTTTCCCGCGCCCTGGTGATCCCCACATAGGCGAGGCGCCGCTCCTCCTCGAGACCCGCTTGGCCGTTTTCATCGAGGCTTCTCCGTGAGGGGAAGATGTCTTCCTCCCAGCCTGGCAGGAACACCACGGGAAATTCAAGCCCCTTCGCGGCGTGGAGAGTCATCAGCCACACTTGGCCTTCATCGGTGTTCTCTGTTCGCTCAGCCACAAGACTGACGTGGTCGAGATAGCCTTCAAGCGTATCGAATTCAGAGGCGGCGTTCACCAGTTCCTTAAGGTTCTCCAGTTTGCCAGGCGCCTGCACGGTTTTCGAATTTTTCCAAAAGTCCGTGTAACCCGATTCCTCCAGCACCATTTCGGCGAGCTCTCCAGGCGACATGTGGTGCGCTTCCTCAGTCCAGCGCTCTAGGTGATGGAG
>JBCCBY010000333.1:0-2577 GCA_039033795.1 Pseudomonadota bacterium
CGAGGCGCAGTCTGGTGCGGTCACAAACTGCCATTTGCCCGCCACCCGCCGAAGGTTGACGCCGCGGCTGTCATAGTGCGCCTGAAGCTCTTCCAGCAATGGTGTCACGGGGCCACCCGGCACACGGTCAGCAATAACAATGTCGCTTAAGGGCTCAGGCGAGGCAAAAAGGAGCGCTTCGATCCGGCGCATGCGCTCCGCTTCAATCACGCCTTCGTCGGTCATGTCGGTCAGATCACTCAGGTCGGTCACTGCGTGCCCTTTACATAAATATTGTTGAACGCGTCGTCCTGCTTCATCGCAGCGGCGCCGTCACGAGCGGTCTCAAGCGCAGCACAAAACGTCGACGCCACAATCGAGCCCCGCGGGGCCGATGTATCGCGCTTCACGTGCAGGTTCTGAAGGGCGAACCACTGGCGATTGGCCAGAAGTTCAGCGCGGAGCTCCTCTCGCGCATCTTCGATGGCGAAGACAGGAACTGGGTCCTGCCGTTTTTCTGGCGGCGCAGCCCGCAGACGTTGACGAGAATAGGCCTGAAGCAAATCGTAAAGCTCAGCCGCCGTGTGGGTCGTCCGCCTGGTTTCGGTGCCTCTCACCCCGCGGACAAACACATCACGGCCCAGCATCGCGCGCTCGGTCAGCTGCTGGGCAGCTTTCCTCATCGCATCAAGACGTTGCAATCGCCGGGCAAGAAGAGCCGCGATCTCTTCTCCAGAGAGCTCTTCTTCGTCGTCATCTTGCTTCGGAAGCAGCAGCCGGGTCTTGAGGTAGGTGAGCCAACTCGCCATCACCAAGTAATCAGCAGCAAGCTGGAGGTTTCGGTTGCGGGCCTCGTCCACAAACAAAAGGTACTGCTCGACCAGCGCGAGGACGGATATCTCTCGCAGATCGACTTTCTGGCGATGGGCAAGGTCGAGCAACACGTCGAGCGGTCCCTCAAATCCATCCAGACGAAGGATTAAGGTCTCAGACGGATCCGAGTCTGGACCAAAAGCATTGTCCTCAAATTCGGGCACGTGATCGTCAAACAAACGGTTCAACCCCTTCTCAACCTGCTTAAGACCCTAGGACGAGTCGATACCTGGTCCTGCTCTAAACGCCGCGAACCAAGCAGTCCTGCGAACGTGATTTCAGCGTGGAGCAGTATTGTGACGCTGCGTCTTTTGATGTGAACGGACCAATCCGCAGACGGTAATAGGTTCGGCCATTCACATCAGCCCGCTGAATATCGGGCTGTTTGGAGCTGACCAGGCCACCAAGGCGGTCTGACAAGCCTTCGAAATAACCCATCGCCGTGGCGTTGCTATCAAAGGCTCCCACCTGAACCACATGGGTGCCGCTGATTGCTGTCGTGGGCGTTGCGGTGGGGGTCGAGGCACGCACGGGAATGTCACGGGGCTTGGTCGACGGCGCGGGAACGGTTCTGGAAGGCGCGCGGCTTGGCGAGGCGCCTGCCAAGCGATCGGTGTCTCGCGCCGACGTGGTCAGTGCTGTGACCGCTGGGTCTGTCCGCTGAGATTGAGGCGCAGGGAGCGTCGTTGTCGGTGACAGTTTAGCAGGTGCACTGCCATAGCCGTTCATCGCATCGCTGCTTGGATCTTCCAGCGTCACCGTGCGGGTGGGAAGCGCACCGGAGACCCGGTCATAGACCTCTTGGCGCTCATTTTTCGCCACATCGAGGGGAACATCCTCCGCAATCGGATTGGGGTCGGCGGCGACCACGGGAATTTCCTCGCTAAAGGAACTCGCCCGCGCCACGCCCTGCCTATAGGCGTAGTAGACGACCAAGATGAAGACCATCAGCAAGGTCGCGAGGATCGCAAGGATCGTAAAGCCCGAGAGGCCGCCCTCATCTTCTTTCAAGATATCGTTCACGCTTGCCACCGTTGTCGACATGGACGCGTCGTCCTCTTCTTAAGATCGTTAACGATTTCGCCCTGAAACGGTAAAGACCTTGTTAACCATCACAAGAAACTTCTTGAGAGATCGAACAAACGTCGATGCTCGTGGATGGCAAATCGATCCGTCATTCCGGCAATATAATCGCAAATCACACGCTTTCGTTTGTCGAGCGATTCGCCCTCCTGACGTGCGTACCAAGCAGGCGGCAACACGCCTGGCTCGTCATGAAAGAGAGCAAACAGATCGCGCACAATTCGCTTGGCGGCGCTCCTGACCTCTGTGATCCGGTGGTGCCGGTACATGCGCTCGAAGAGAAAAGCTCTCAGAACTTTAAGGTCTTTCTCCAGATCTTCCGAGAAAGCAGCGACGGGTTCATGGTGATGCCGAATGGCGTCACAACCATCGGGCGCCAAATCAGCAAGCCGCGCTGATGTCTCTTCGAAAACATCTTCCGCCATCTTGCCAATGAGCCCACTCACCGCTTCGGCAATCTGGACCTCTCGCGGCTCGTCCGGCCAGGCTTGGCGGGCCGCAAAAAGCGCCGGCCCGATCAGCGGCACATCCGCATGATCACATTTCCCAACACTGAGATGCCCTGACAAGTCCTCATCTTTGCAGTTGTCATTGTCGACGCGAATATCCGATACGGTGATTTTGATCCCATCGTAGGCACAC
>JBCCBY010000334.1:0-2519 GCA_039033795.1 Pseudomonadota bacterium
TCGGGGGAGAGTTCGTCACATGCGATGACATCGGCGTCGCGGGCGCTCTGGCGGTGCTGCTCAAAGACTCGTTGATGCCGACCTTGATGCAAACGATAGAGGCGACGCCCGTCTTCGTCCATTGTGGACCCTTCGCGAACATCGCGCACGGCCAGTCGTCGGTCGTCGCGGACAAGCTCGCGCTGCAGCTCGTGGGTCCCGACGGCTTCGTCGTTACCGAGGCTGGATTTGGCACCGACATCGGCGGTGAAAAGAACTTTGACATCAAGGCCCGAGTGCTGCTACACCGATCGAGGTGAAGAGCGTATTCCTGCCTCGTTCTTGATTGGGGCCGATGGTGCAGATAGCAACGTGCGGCGCTCGTCAGGGGTGATGTACGAAGGCGATACCTACCCGGAACGCTTTTTGGTTGCGAGCACCACATTCCCTTTTGAAGAGCATTTCGAGAATTTGGCATGGGTCAATTATGTCTCAGACCCCGACGAGTGGTGCGTTTTGCTCAAAACCGTCGATTTGTGGCGCGTGCTTGTTCCCACACCGATCGAGGCAGATGGCGATCGGTTCTTGGCCGATGATTACATCCAATCTCGTCTCCAACGCTTGATCGCTAAGGATGGCGATTACGACATTGTGCACCGGACGCTGTATCGCGTGCATCAACGTGTTGCTGAGCGTTATCGGGTTCGCGATCGTGTGCTGATCGTTGGCGATGCGGCGCATATCAACAATCCCTTGGGTGGTATGGGGATGAATGGCGGTGTTCACGACGCCTTTAATCTCGCCGAGAAACTGGTTTCTGTGGTCAAGCATGGAAGCAATTACCATGAGCAGTTTGATCTTTATGAACGCCAGCGGCGCGGCATATGTGTCAAGTTTGTTCAAGAGCATACCAAAAGAAACAAGGCGTTGATGGAGGCCACTGAGGCATCGATCCAGATCAAACGCCAGGCAGACTTGATGAAGGCGTGTTCTGATCCAGAGCTTGAAAAAACATTCCTTATGCGGACTTCAATGATCAATTCCGTTCGCGAAAGCTACGCGATTCAATAAGGCCAATATCAGGAAAACAGCTATGGTTGACTCACTTGGATACCGCCGCAAGTTCGGCGTTATTGCACCGTCCACCAACACGAGTGTTGAGCCGGAATTCGCATGGCTACAGCCCGAGGGGGTCACCAATCACTTTTCCCGGATCATTATCCCAGATGATCCAGTGACGGATGATGCTAGCTTTCAGTCGCTCGTGGAGATCATTCGGGAAAACACGATGAAAGCGATTGATGCGGTCATGTCTTGCTCTCCTGACTACCTCGTGATGGGCATGTCCGCCGAGACATTTTGGGATGGCGCTGATCGTGCGGAACGTCTTCATAAGGACTTTGAAAAGCGATCAGGTGTGAAGGTCTCGATGGGGAGCCATGCCTGCGAAGCGGCATTGAACGCTTACAAAAGAGAGCGAGATATCAAACGAATCAGTGTCTTGACACCTTATATGCCCGTTGGCGATCAAATGGTCGAAGCGTTCTTCACGGATATTGGCTATGAGGTGGTGCGGGTCATTGGTCTCAAGAGCCCGAGTCCGATGTTGATTGCCCATGAGCCAGAAGACCGACTTCGTGAAACGATTATTGAGCTCAACAAGGACGCGCCAGATGCAATTATTCAGTGCGGGACCAATCTCGCTTGTGTTCGTGTCGCTGCGGAAGCGGAGCGCTGGCTCAAGAAACCGGTGATCGCCATCAACACGGCCACGTACTGGCACGCTCTTCGAGCGAACGGACTGATGGACAAGAAACACGGCTATGGCCGTCTGATGTCCGACTGGTAAGGCCTCACCAGCGGGCGGGCGATGAGGATCTGCCTATTCCATGGGATTGGCTGAGCAGCTCTCAAGCCTCATCAGATACTTATCCTTCATTGGCGTGCTGCCTGTTTTGACAAATTGGTTGATTGATTGGATGAGCGTCTCATCATCTTTGCTTAGGTCTCGTTCCGTCGGCCGACCGAAAAGCCCATCGAAATAGTGATCCTCACCTTCAAACACCATGACCGTCGAAAGGCCTTCTGGCGCTCCGTTGTGACTGACAAGGTGGTCGCACCAATTCTCTGCAAACATCGGGACCACATCATTCGTCCCCGTCACGACCAACATGGTCGCACCAATTGACGAAAAGATCGAAGGGTCGATGTACCCATCGACGGCACCAGGCGGTGATAGAGCAACAATCCGTTCGGGCATTGGAAGACGAGCGAGGTCGTCCGGAGCGAAAGGATGATCAGCACCCCCTAAAACTTGGGCAACAAGCGCGCCAAAAGAATGGCCCGCAGCGATCCAGCGTGCAGCAGTCTCGTCCTCCGTCTGTTGGCCAATCTATTGCTTCCTAATAATCCCACGGGTGCGATCGCAACTAAGGAATACCTGACAAAGTGGGTAGATTACGCTAAAGCTAACGGTGCAATTATTTTCTTTGATTCAGCATACGAAGCCTTTATTACAGATCCATCTCTTCCTCATTCAA
>JBCCBY010000335.1:0-2415 GCA_039033795.1 Pseudomonadota bacterium
CGACGTCCCGATTATCCACCGCCGGATAGTAAAGAACCTGGCAGAGCGGTGCAGGTTCACCCTTATCGAGCTGACGCATCGTGACAACAATCGACATATTGCCCCCGGCACTATCGCCGCCAACGCAGACTTGATTGGGCGCACCACCAAACTGCTGCGCCTTTTGACGACCCCAGAGGAAGGCTGCTTCTGCGTCATTCCACGCAGCAGGGTAGGTTGTCTCCGGGGACAGACGATACTCTACACTGATGACGATGGTCTTGGCGTCATGCGCTAGTTGGCGCATTGACCGATCAGAAGCCTCAATTCCTCCGATAAACCAGCCGCCGCCGTGGTAATAGACAATTGTCGGGAGCACACCGTCAACATCTGGTTTATAGATGCGTACAGGGATTGATGCATCTGCAGTTTCGATGGCGGCATCCCTCACCCATTCCATCTCTGGTGGCTCGGCGGTCCGCGATGACCAAATGTCCGTCTGCTGCTGGCGGATGATCGCTCGGCCCTCAGCGGTCTCAGCGGAGGCACCATCATCATCACCCGACGAACCCCTTGCGTAGTCCGCAGCCAGCATGGACTGAATGGCTGGATCAAGTGTTTGTCCGTCGATCTCCACGACTCTGTTGTCCGCTGCTGATTGGTCAAATGCCGTTGACCATCCCATAAAGGCCATCAACGCCGTCACGAACACCAAGCCACTTTCAAGGAGTTTATTGAACAGTTTCATGACTTTCATTCCTCCAAGTGGGATCATATGAACAACCGTGAACGGGATGCAGAGACCGACCTTTCAGTCGATCAATGACGTCACCGCGACGCTTCACGCCGCCAAGTGCTATTCTTGCCAAGCGTCTGGTTCAATCAAGCTCTCGACGATGCTGTGCGATATTACCCAGCTATCATTGGATTACCCATTTCAGACGATGCCGATCAGATTTCATCGATCAGCGTGACAGGTTGAGGGGTGATCCAGCTCGCTATCGAAGCTTGTCCTCACCAATCAAACCATTTTGCGCGATCAGGACCTCTTGGTCCTCATGTTCATCATTGTGAAATCTGTGACATCGCGCCATTGGTTGCTGCTCTGCGAGCGACCTGATGACAAGGTAAGACCTCCTGGAGAACAGGCACTGACGTCTGTTTGTCGGCAGCAAAGACTGAGAAACATTCTGTCAGTGTAGGGAGTATAACGGAGCGGCGCGCGGCGAGGCCTGCGTATCGAGGTGATGGAGGTTTTGAAAAACCGGGCTGGGGGCTATGTCTTCGTCCAGGATCGGGCCCATCATGATTGGGTCTTCCGCATGCTCTACATCATAGATGGGTTCGCCTGAGAGTGGCTGTCGATCCGTGTCGAGAGGATGCTCAGCTCTCGGGATGCGCTCGATGATCTGAGGGAATTTTTCAGCCGTCATGGCCCACCGGAGCACATCAGACCCGACAACGGGCCCATATTTATCGCCGCGGCGCCGCGTGAATGGCTGGCACCGATCGGTGTTCAAACCCACGACATCGAACCTAGAAGCCTGTGGGAGAACGGGTACGGCGAAAGCCTTAACGGCAAACGCAGGAACGAGTTCTTGGACCGGCTGATCGTCGTTACACTGAAAGTTACTCAGACCCTCACCGAATCGTCGGGCCGCCATGACGGCTATTCCACCTGCCAAACCAACGGCTGTACCTTCAACAACACATCCATCCGTCAAGAGAAGGTCGAAGGCGACGTCGCCGCCCTCATCCGCAGCGTGCAGCCCGCGCCCGCGCTCGTCCAAATGGCCAGAGCGATGTTCACGGATGTCTGGAACGCCCGCGCCTCGAGCGAGACCGCCCAGCGCCAAGAAATCCGGCAGGAGCGCAGCAGCATCGAGAAAAAGATCACAACCCTGGTCGAGCGGGTGATCAAAACCCCAAGCGAGAGCTTGTTCGCCGCCGACGAAGCCGAGAACAAAAAACCAGAGCACAAAAAGATGGTGCAGACCAAGAAAAGCCGGACCAAGCTCGACCCGCTCAAATCCTTCGATCAGGCCTTCGGCACAGCCATGGAGCTCCTTGGAAAACCTTGGAGAATCTGGGAGCAAGGATCATTCGCACAAAGACGGGTCCTCCTGCGGCTGGCCCTGCCCAACGCCCTTCAATACGATATGGATCACGGCTTCTCGAACCGCGATTTAGCGTTACCGTTCAAAGTATTAGAGGACGTCTGCACCCAAAATTTAGGGCTGGTGCGGGCGGGGGGACTCGAACCCCCACGCCAAAAGGCTGCGGATTTTAAGTCCGCTATGTCTACCAATTCCATCACGCCCGCGCGTCCGCCCTTAGAGCCTGCTCCACGATGCTCTGCAATGGTGGATCGTGCCGAGGGAGTGGGCTATGCGTACCTAGCCTATAAGTCCATCATAAAGGGACTGAACAAGCTAA
>JBCCBY010000336.1:0-2403 GCA_039033795.1 Pseudomonadota bacterium
CAGTTTTGAACCTGCTTTTGCTGACGAGCTTGCGGTTATCATGGAATGGGCCTTCGACTATCTGCAAAGGGATGGTGGGGCTGATCCGGATGAACGCACTTGGCTGCGTGATGAGACCGGCGGCTCGGTCTATCTTCGCTTGACAACCGCCCCCCTCGAACAGCCCGGCAAAAGGGTTGATGACGCTTTCCGGCAGGGGGCTATTGATGGCGCCTATTGGCTGAGGAAACCGGGTCCCAATTGTGACGTGGTCATTGCATATCAAGGCGCAGTCGCCCAAGAGGCCATCGCTGCAGCAGGGCAGTTAACCGAAGCGCGACGCGACGTTGGGGTCCTTGCGGTTACGTCGTCCGATCGCCTGAATGCCGGATGGACGGCGGCGCAGCGCGCGCGGGCGCGCGGCAATGACGCCGCCACATCCCACATTGAAAGCCTGTTCGCCGAGCTTCCGCGCCACTGCTCCATTGTGACCGTTCTTGACGGGCACCCCGCCACATTGGCCTGGCTCGGGTCGGTGTCCGGTCACCGCGCGATATCGCTTGGGGTCGAACACTTTGGACAAACCGGCAGCATTCAAGACCTTTACCGTCACTACGGCATCGACCGGAACGGTATCCTTACCGCTGTAAGCGGCCTCACCAACGGACGGAGTGTCCCAATCAGGCGCGTGATCTAGCGCCAAGCCCAGGGTCTCAGGAGCGGTTGCCTCCGAACCACCGAACCTTGGGCCCTAAAAACCAAATCCGCAGCCCGGGTACCGGTCTGCAACGTCCAGCCCTCGCTGGCTGAACGCACTCGCAACGCCGCGGGAAGCGAACGAAGTCGCTTTGCGCATCGCTCAATCTCAAAGGGTCGCAGAAGCCCTGACTCATCAGCCAACAAGGAGACAGTGATGAAAACTACAATACCCGAAGGTGCAAGAGCACCCACAATCACGGAGGCGATGATATCTCTTGTCGCCTTAATCATAGGGATTACAACGTCGATCCTGATTTACGGGCTCGATCCCCATATTCCGATGGTGCTTGGCGTCATTGTCGCATCGATCGTCGGTCTGCGCTGCGGGTTTTCCTGGACCAACATTCAAAACGGCATGGTCCGAGGGATTACAAATGCGATCCCGGCTGTGATTATTCTCCTTGTTGTTGGGATGCTCATCGGCATTTGGATCCTCGCGGGTGTTGTACCAACGCTCATTTATTATGGCCTCTTGATCCTCTCACCGGCCATCTTCTTGCCTGCGACGCTGCTGATTTGCGCGGTCATCTCTCTGGCAACCGGGACCAGCTGGGGGACGACGGGCACCATTGGCGTTGCACTCATGGGCGTGGGCGCCGGCCTTGGAATTCCCCTGCCCCTAGTGGCCGGTGCCGTTTTATCTGGCGCTTACTTTGGAGACAAAATCTCACCGCTCTCAGACACAACGAACATGGCGCCCGCCATGGCAGGGACAGACCTTTTTACCCACATTCGCCACATGAGCTACACGACCGGCGTAAGTTTTGCGATCACCTTCGTCATCGAATGCGTCTTGTCCTTTCGGTATGCAGCCGCTGAAGGCAACGTCGAACGGGTGGAAACGATGCTGGCAACGTTGGACGCCACATACACGATCAACCCGGTTTTGCTGGTCGCGCCTCTCGTCGTCCTTGTGGTCTCTATCAAAAAAATCCCAGCCATCCCCGGCATCACCGTTGGTGCTGTCGTCGGTGCAATTTTTGCAGCCGGATTGCAGGGCGCCTCGTGGCCAGACATTTTAAACTCTGCCATGTATGGCGTTTCGTCTGACACGGGTGTTGAGGACGTCGACAACCTTCTGAGCCGCGGCGGCATGGACTCAATGACCTACACCATCAGCCTTACCATGATCGCGTTGATGTTCGGTGGCGTCATGGAGCGGACAAACCAGCTGAAGGTGCTGGCCGATGCCATTCTGTCTAAGGCCAAATCGTCAGGCAGCCTTATCACAGCAACCGCGCTCACTGGCGTTGGGTCGAACCTTGTCCTATGCGACCAGTACATGTCGATCGTGATGACCGGTCGCACCTACGCGGAAGCCTACCGTGATCGCGGCCTTGCTCCGGAAAACCTATCGCGCGCTGTTGAAGACTCGGCGACGGTCACCGCTAACCTTGTTCCTTGGAACTCCGGCGGTGCGTATCAAGCCGCAACACTGGGCGTGGCAACAATTGCCTATATGCCGTTCGCCTTCTTTTGCTGGCTGTCACCGATCGTGACGATCCTCTTTGGGGTCTTCGGGATCACGATCAAACCGCTCAACGAGGAAGACCGTGAAAAGAGCGAAGCACTCTCCCGCGCAACAATCAAAGATGTGGCGGGTTGAGGAACGTAGCACCGAACAGGGGCCCATCTGGCCCCTGTTCAAAAAAGGAAAAGCTGACC
>JBCCBY010000337.1:0-2256 GCA_039033795.1 Pseudomonadota bacterium
GGTCTTGCCGCAACTACGTCATCGCCGCCACACCAGCGTAGCGTCAGGACCGCTCCACCACCTGATCGATACGGCCAAAGACCGATGCACCGCTTTTGTCGACCATTTCAATCCCGACACGGTCGCCAAAGGCCATAAAAGACGTTTTTGGTGCACCCTGATCAATTGTCTCAATCATCCGGATTTCTGCTATACAGGAGTAACCAACGCCGCCTTCAGCGACAGGTTTGCCAGGTCCCCCATCAAGCTTGTTCGACACGGTGCCCGAACCGATGATTGTTCCAGCCCCGAGCGGGCGGCTTTTCGCTGCATGGGCAATCAGTTGGCCGAAGTGGAAGGTCATATCGGTACCGGCGTCCGCGCGACCAAACGGCTCGCCATTGTAGTCCACAGACAATGGCAGATGAACACGGCCATCACTCCACGCCTCGCCGAGTTCATCGGGGGTGACCGCACAAGGACTGAACGCACTTGAGGGTTTTGACTGAAAGAAGCCAAACCCTTTGGCGAGCTCACCAGGAATCAATCCGCGTAGAGAGACATCATTGACGAGCATGATCAGACGAATTTTGCTGAGCGCTTGGTCGGCCGAGATCCCCATGGGGCAATCATCGACGATAACCGCCACTTCGCCTTCCATATCGATACCCCATCCCTCATCGGTTGGCATCGCTATGGGCTCACGAGGTCCAAGGAAGCTATCGGAGCCGCCTTGGTACATCAAAGGATCAGTCCAGAAGCTCTCGGGCATCTCGGCTCCGCGTGCTCGCCGAACAAGTTCGACGTGATTCACATAGGCAGAACCATCAGCCCATTGATAGGCGCGCGGGAGGGGCGATGCGCATTCTGCCTCATAAAATGGGTCACCGTCACCATTATTGACCCTGGTGCTCAGTTCACGAAGCGATGCTTCAACATTAGCCCAATGGTCAAGCGCGCTTTGGAGATTTGGAGCAATTTCTTCCGCAGAAAGATAGCGTTCGAGATCTTTCGAGACCACCACCAATTGGCCGTCGCGGCCATCTTTGAGGCTAGCAAGTTTCATGATGATCCTTCCTCTTACGGCCCAGATGGGTACCGATTATTTTAACTGTGTGAGTTGCCAAAGCACTCCGGTCGGATCGGACAGATAGGTCACTTTTCCATGCGGTTCGTCGCGTGGCCCCTGGACTTTAGCGTCTGAGAACGCCGAATTTGTGAGAACGTCGTCGCACTTTGATCGCCAGGCCTCTGCGTCGGTGACCTGGACAAACACCATCGTGTTCTCGCACCATTCCTTCTGGTGGTAGTCCTGAAGCAGAAACTCGATCGACTCCCGTCTTGCGTATCTCAGTCCAGGTGCGACGTCCTCGATAGAAAATCCCAGAGCCCTGTAAAATTCTGTCGATTGATCAAAATCGCGACTACCAATGAAGGGGCGTATTGTCCCTGTTGAGAGAAGATCCGTGCTCACCATCATTGATGCTCGTCACGCGCAGCTTCGTGCAGCCATGCTGCGTGTTGCGGCGCTCGTTTGGTTTGAGACCATTCAGCGAGCATGTCGGGTGCCACGCGGCGCAGCTCAGCCATTTGTTCCGGTGTGCCTGTATCGCAAGCCAATTCGACCCGGTGGCCATTTGGATCAAAGAAGTAGATCGACTTGAAGATCCCGTGGTTCGTGGGACCAAGGACATCAAGACCATGCTCTTCGGCGCGCTTTTTTGCTGCCATTAAGTCATCAATAGATGGCACACGGAAAGCGATGTGCTGGACCCATTCAGGTGTGTTGTGATCTCGATCCATATCCGGCTGCTGGGGCAGCTCAAAAAAGGCGAGGATGTTACCGTTCCCTGCGTCGAGGAAGATATGCATATAAGGGTCGTAGGCCCCCGTGGAGGGGACGTGGTCCTCGGCAAATGCGACGTCATAGGACATGCCCATCACGTCACGGTAAAACTCAACCGTCTCTTTTGCATCTTTGCAACGATAGGCAACGTGATGGATCCCGCTGATCGTGTAGCCTGCACCAGCCATTAGGCTGGTTCCTTGACGTTTAAGACCCCGCGATTGATCTGGTCACGTTCGATCGATTCAAAGAGCGCCTTGAAGTTTCCTTCGCCAAAACCATCATCGCCTTTGCGTTGAATAAATTCGAAAAAGACCGGACCCAGTTGAGTTTCCGAAAAGATTTGGAGCAGGAGGCGGGGTGCGCCTCCTTCGGTTGTGCCATCGAGCAGGATGCCGCGGGCCTGGAGCTCATCCACGGGCTCACCGTGA
>JBCCBY010000338.1:0-1799 GCA_039033795.1 Pseudomonadota bacterium
AGCCGGTTGAATGGCTGTTGTTCAGCGATTTCAGAGTCATCCTCGCTTTTGTGCATCTCTACACGCTGTTTATGGTCGTGCCCATCTTCAACACGATGATGCGCATCGACAAGTCCCTGATCGAGGCCGCGACGGATGCAGGGGCTACAGGCTGGCAGACGCTCTGGCATGTTATTGTCCCGCTCACGAAACCGGGCATCATGATTGGTACAATCTTTGTCGTAGCGCTTGTGATGGGCGACTTTATCACCGTCCGTTTCATGAGCGGGTCTCAGTCCGCCAACATGGGGCGGTTGATCCAGAACGACATCGCCTTGCTGAAATACCCCTCGGCGTCGGCGACCGCTGTGATCCTATTGATCACGGTCCTGCTTCTGATTGGAACGCTTTTGCGCTTTGTTGATATCCGTAAGGAGCTTTGAACATGGAGCCGCGCCCCAAGTCCTTTTACTTTCTGAGCGCCTTTTTCGTGTTGTTTTTGGTTTTTCTCTACGGCCCGACGCTCACCATAGGCATCTTGTCCTTCCAAGGGCCGGGCGGCGGCCTGACCTTTCCCATGCGCGGCATCTCACTGCACTGGTTCCGCGATCTGTTTGAACAGCAAGCCGTCGGTGATATTTGGGGCTCGTTCCGACGGTCGTTCGTCTTGGGCCTGATGGTGATGGTCACCACCGTTGTGGTGTCGGTTATGGGAGGGCTGGCCTTCCGTAAGCGCTTCGCTGGCTCCACAATCTTGTTCTATTTGATCATTACCTCGCTGGTGATCCCCTCGATTTTGATCTCACTGGGCGTGGGGTTGATCTGGTCGCAATCTGGCCTGCCGGTGCATTGGTCCAGCTCGGGCTTTGGCGCGCAGCTGACCTGGACGCTCCCTTTTGGCCTGCTCATTATGTTTGCAGTGTTTAATCGCTTTGATCGATCCTTTGAGGAGGCCGCCCGCGATCTTGGCGCAAACCCTTGGCAAGTTATCCGCCACGTGGTGCTGCCCATCATCGCGCCATCCTTAATCGGCGTCGCGCTCTTTGGCTTCACCCTCAGTTACGACGAATTTGCCCGAACCCTGCTGACTGCCGGCAGCTACAACACCTTGCCGCTGGAAATCTTCGGGATGACAACCAACGTCACAACACCAGTCCTCTTTGCACTGGGAACATTGACAACAGTATTCTCCTTGCTTGTCATCGGCGTGTTCCTTCTGGTGGTCTGGGTGATGAATCGTCGAAGATCCCGCGCAGGCTCAGATGCGGGCAAAGGGATGGTCTGATGACGATCATCATCATCAATCCTAACAGCACCGTCTCAATGACCGAGGCCATGTTGGAGCAAGCACGCAACGCAGCCCCTAGCCAGCGTTTTGAAGGCTGGACCTCGCACTATGGGCCACCCGCAATCCAAGGACCAAAGGACGGAGAGATCGCAACCAAACCTCTTCTTCAGCTTGTCGATCAGGCATCAAAGTCAGGCGCAGAAGGCATTGTCATTGGCTGCTTCGACGATACCGCACTCGATGAAGCCGTCGCATGTGCGAATTGTCCTGTCATCGGCATCGGCCAAGCCTCATATCATTTTGCAGCCTTAAGGAACTGGCGTTTCAGCGTTGTGACTACTTTGTCCGTCTCCGTTCCGGTTATCGAAGACAACATCCAACGCTTGGGCCTAGGCCCATTCGTGTCAAAAGTCCGGGCTTCGGAAGTCCCTGTTTTGGACTTAGACGCTGCGCCAGGCAAAGCCTCTGAGGTCATCAAGTCTGAGGCTCTACAGGCGCAAAACTTGGATGAAATTTCCGCCATCATTCTTGG
>JBCCBY010000339.1:0-1795 GCA_039033795.1 Pseudomonadota bacterium
AGGTAAAAAAGCAACAATTGCTATCTCTCAACTGGCGGTAGGCCTTATAAAGAATTTCTGTACCAATACCAGCAGGTTCGCCCATGCTGATAGCCAGTACGCGGCTCGCCTGTTCGGCCATCAGCTGTCTTGTGTCGTTTCGCCAAGGCGAATCTCAACATCGCTGTCACGCTCAAGGTCCCGAAGGTATCGGCGGGACAAGAGCTGAAATTCTTCATTCTCGATTCGGTTCTCGATCACCCGTCGGCGCGGAAGGCCAAGGCCTTCATCCATTTCGCACACATACACGCGATGGAAGGAATCATTGCTCTCCAGCAATTCGGAGAGGTCACCGCGCTGGAGGTCCAGCAGTGCGTTATGGAAGTCGGGCCGTATGGTGTTGATGTTCAGCATGGGTAGCAACTCAACACCAACGCCCTCACCAAGATCGGCGCTCAATTCGCCTCCATTGCACGGGTTTGTGAGGGGGAGGCGACCCGTTGCTGTTTCCGCTTCGCTGCGCGTGATATCTCTCTTGCTCACACCAGCATAAGCGAGTTCGTAGGAGGGATCCCCTTTTTCCGCGGCCTCTCGTTTACCCTGAACAGCGACGACTTTCATCATGTCGTCCATTTCAATCGGTGTAGAAACGTTGCCTTCACTGAGCCCTGTGACCACCGAAGCGACCGTCGGCTCAAGCTCACCCGGCCGCATCCAGCCCAGCTCGCCCCCTCTCGCTGCAGATGGGCACACGGAGAACTGCTGAGCAAGCGCTTGAAAGGGAACGCCTTGGCGCATCTGTCCGATCATTTGCATACCAATATTATAGATCCGGTCGCGTTGTTGTTCACTATCGACGGGCAAGCAAATCTCAGACAGGTAGAACTGTTCAGCCTGCCGATCGGACCGCATCTTATCGAGCATGTTGTCGATTTCGCCCTCGGTGACATTGACCCGGCTGTTAAACCGCCCACGGACAAGCCGTTCCCAGGCTTGGTCGGTTCTGATTTTCTCGCGCAAGGTTTCGATCGCGATGCCTTGCTGGGCGAGATCGACGATCAGACCTTCGATCGTCGTCCCGCCGGACCCAGCGATGCGCGCCAGTTCTTGGTTCACATCGTCATCGGATACGTTGACGTCGAACTCTGTGGTTTCTTGCCGCTTGAGCTCTTCATCGACGAGGTCTTGCAGGGCCTGCACCCGAAGTTGCGCCTCGACTTCAGGCGTGATGGGCTGGCCTCCGCTGGTCACCATCATGAGCCGCATGCGTTGCTGCACATCAAAGGTGGAGATCGGTTTGTCATTCACCGTGGCAGCCACAGCATTGCCAATCATTTGTGCGGACGCGCCGGTGTTAAGACCGAGGCCGATCACCACCAATCCAATGATTGCCCAAAGCTGTCGCATCGAGACCTCTGCTGCCCTCTGATCCCCGTCTTGCAACCCTTAGGCCGCGGACGGCCAAGGCGAAAGCCGAGGTTTCGTGAAAAGAGGTTTAATGGCGTTGGCTTACTCGTTCATCAAGATCACTTTGCCAATAACCTCGCCCGCGTCGAGGGCGCGGTGTGCCTCGTCGGCCTTCTGCATCGGCAGGGTTAGACCGACCAGCGGTTTGATCTGACCGCCCTCTACCCCTGGCATCACCTCGCGTTCGACGGCATCGCGCAGCCGCTGCTTGGCGGTGGTCGTGCGTCCCCGCAGCGTTGAACCCGTCAGTGTCAGGTTTTTCTGCATCACCAGAACGCGGTGAGGCCGAGAGCGTGGCGTTCTTGACGTCCCGGAACCTGAATCAATTTCAAACAGCCAACGCCCACGC